>NZ_JBFUGT010000068.1:0-30118 GCF_056402775.1 Rhodococcus sp. P3_B8 | reverse complement strand
GTCGAGCACGATTTCGGCCACAGAAACTCCTTCATAGTTTCGACCCTGCACGCAGGTCTCAGCCCTTCACCGCGCCGGAGGTCAGACCGGCCACGATGCGTCGTTGGAAGAACAGCACGAAGATGATGATCGGGATCGTGATCACCATCGCGGCTGCGGCGATCGAGCCCGTCGGCTCCTCGAACTGGGAGGCGCCGGTGAAGTTCGCGATCGCGGCCGGCGCGGTGATGGACCGTTCCGTCGAGGTCAGCGAGATCGCGAACAGCAGGTCGTTCCAGCAGAAGATGAAGACCAGGATCGCGGCGGTGACGATGCCCGGCGCCGCCAGCGGGGCCACGACCTTCCGGAACGCCTGAGCCGGTGTGGCGCCGTCCATCTTGGCCGCCTTCTCGAGCTCCCAGGGGATCTCCTTGAAGAAGGCGGACAACGTGTAGATGGCCAGCGGCAGCGCGAACGTGATGTACGGGAGGATCAGACCCGCCCAGGTGTCGAACAGCCCGAGCCTGCGCTCGATGTCGAACAGCGGGCTCACGAGGGAGATCTGCGGGAACATCGCGATCAGCAGGGCCACGCCGACCAGCAGCTTCTTGCCCGGGAAGTCCAGCCGGGCAATGGCGTAGGCGGCCATGGTGCCGATGACGACGGCGATCACCGTGGAGATGAGCCCGATGCCGATGGAGTTGATCAGCGCACTGGTGAAGGCGTTGGTCTGGAAGATCCCGCGGTAGTTGTCGAGTGTCCACTTCTGCGGAATGAACTTGCCGTCCTTGATCGTTCCCGCGGGCTTGAACGACAGGCTGGCGATCCACAGCACCGGGACCAGTGCGTAGAGCAGGACGAGCAGGTTGACCACGGACCAGCTGATCTTGCGGCGAGGTGTGTCGACGACGGCCATGGCTATCGGTTTCCTTCCGTGTCGGACCCGGGAGCCGAGGCGCCGAACAGCTTGATGAACACGAACGCGAGCAGCGCGACGCAGAGGAAGATGAGGACGCTGATCGCGGAGCCGATTCCGAGGTTGAATGCCTTGAACAGGTTGTCGTAGCCGAGGATCGACAGTGATCCGGTGTCGTTGGCGCCCTTGGTGAGGACGTAGATGTTGTCGAAGATCCGGAACGCGTCGAGCGTGCGGAACAGCAGCGCCACCAGGATTGCCGGTTTCATCAGCGGCAGGATGATCCGCACCAGCCGCGTCCACGCCCCGGCGCCGTCGACCTGAGCGGCCTTGAGGAGGTCGTCGGGGACGAGGGCCAGTCCGGCGAGCAGCAGCAGCGCCATGAACGGCGTCGTCTTCCACACCTCGGCGAGCACGATGATCGCCAGCGACGGAATCTGCTGCGTCAGCGGGGCGCTGCCGTCGGGCAGCAGGTTGGCGAGATACCCGGTGCCCGGCGTCCACGCGTAGTACCAGCTGTACGCGGCGGCCACGGTGACGATGCCGTACGGGATCAGCACCACCGTCCGCACGATGCCCTTCCCGACCAGCGTCCGGTGCATCACGAGCGCCAGGATCAGGCCCAGGACGAACTCGATCACCACCGACACGACCGTGATGCCCACCGTCACCGCGAAGGCCTGCCACCAGTACGCGTCCGACAGCACCGACACGTAGTTCGCGAGGCCCACGAATTTGCGGTCGTCGGGGAAGCGGAGGTCGTAGCGCTGCAGGCTCAGCCACACCGCGTAGACGACGGGGTAGGCCGTCACCGCGACCATGAGGATCGCGGCGGGAGCCACCAACCACAAACCCAGTCTGCGTTCGGCCTTCTTCCCTTCCGAGATCTGCTTCTTCGACGCGACTTTCGGCTCTTCGGCCCGGTCCGCCTGCACGGTTTCGGTCGTCACGGGATCAGCCCTTCCGAGTTGACCGCCTTGCGTACCTGTTCGGCGAGTTCGTCGACGGTGCGCGGCGGGTCGATGTCACCGACCGGATTCAGCGTGTCGGTGATCAGGGTCGAAATGCTCTGGTACGCCGGTGACACCGGGCGGACGGATGCCGTCTCGAGGCTCTCCCGCACCTCACGCCACGCCGGGTACGCCTCCTGGAACGCCGGGTCGTCGTACAGGCTCGCCAACGTCGGCGGCACACCACCGTTGACGGCGTTGTTGCGCTGGTTCTCCTCGTTCCGCAGGCACGACACCGCCTCGAACGCCAGGTCCGGATGCTGGCTGGTCTTCGCGACCGCGATGTTGAATCCGCCGATCGTCACCTCGGCCGGACGCCCGGGGATCACCGACGGGTACGGCGCCGGGAGGAAGTTCTGCTGACCGTCGACGGTGAGCACCGTGTTACCTGTGTCCACGGACGTCGGGTTGCCCTTCTCGTCGATGAACGGCAGGTCCCCCTTCTCCGCGTTCTCGATCATGCCCGGMAGCACGAACGGCCAATTGACCTCGAACGCAGCCTTTCCGCTCTCCATCCCCAGCCGGGACGACGCCTCGTCACCCTGGGACACCGACGGGTCGGCACCCTCTGCGGTGGCCACCCGCTTCATGACCTCGAGCGCCATCAGCGCGGCGTCACCGTCCGCGACCGTCACGGTGGTCCCGTCCTCGGCGACGACGGACCCGCCCGCGCTCGCGAGCAGGGTGTTGAACCACACCATCAGGCCCTCGTACTGCTTGCCCTGCACCCCGATCCAACTGGGCCGCCCCTCCGCGGCGAGGCCCTCCGCGATGTCGATCATCTGATCCCACGTCTGCGGCGGCTGCCCGTCCGGCATGAGGTCCTTGCGGTACCACAGCAACTGGGTGTTGGTGTTCAGCGGCGCGGCGTACAGCTGGTCCTGCCACTTCGCGGATTCGAGGGGGCCTTCGAGCGTGCCCTCGCTGACCTCCGCCGCGATGCCGGGTGGGAGCGGCACCGCCCAGCCGGCCTCGGCGAACTCGGCGGTCCACACCACGTCGAGTGTCATGATGTCGAGTGACGTGTCGTTTCCGGTGAGCCGGCGGGCCAACTGGAGCCGCTGATCGTCCGCGCCCTTCGGCAGCGTGCGCTGCTCCACGGTGTACCGGCCGCCGGCCGCCGCCGTGCAGTTGGCCGCGGCCTCCGCATACTGTTCGGCGCCGTCGGCAGCCGTGTAGAAGCTGAGGACGATGCCCTCTTCGGACGACCCGCACGCAGCCAGCAGGGGAACGGTGAGGACGGCGGCGGCACCGATCAGTCCCCACTTCAGCGAGCGTCCGGGCTTGGTGCGATACAGCACAGCCGCCTCCTCGAGCGGCCCCTCACGGATCCAGTCGCGGTACGGCTGGGCACGCGGGCCCGCACATTTGTTCCTGCCGGAACGCGCACTCCACCGACAGGTCACGGTTTCGGCGCGGGCCTGGGCCCACGCATTGCGCCGTAAACCTATCCGACATCGTCGGCGAACTGGGTGAAATCGCCGCGAACGTCGCGAATGGGACGCAATCCGTGACCCGACCGCAACCCGCAGGTCGAGGCGGGAGCGCCGATCAGAGCGCCAGTTTGGCCAGCATGTCCCGGGCCTTCTCCGCCGACTTCGGCTCGCACAGCACGTCGTACCGCCCGGCGACCAGCTGCATGGTCGACGCGAAGTCCCGGGTTCCCCGCGTCGCCGCGTACGGGATCGTCGTGGAGATCAGCCCGAAGATGATGCCGCCGACGATGCCGACGACGAGCGGCGCCAGGAAACCGCCCGTGACGATGCCCAGCAGCAACCCGAAGAACACGCCGAGCCAGGCCCCCGAAACAATGCCCCCGCCAATCACTTTCGCCCAGGTGAGGCGGCCCAGCACCCGCTCGACCTGCATGAGGTTGACACCCACGATGGTGACGTCCTCCACCGAGAATTCCTGATCGGAGAGGTAGTCGACGGCGCGCTGCGCCTCCGCGTACGTGGGATACGAACCGATGGGCCAGCCCGTGGGGGGTTCCGGCAGAGCCCCACGCCGCGCCCCATTGGACTGTCCGAGTGGATTCGTCATCGTCAGCTGGTCTCCTCGTGTGGTTCTCTCAGGATCGGTCCTGTGAGAACCATTCTGCCTGCTGAGGCTATTTCGCGTCGGGTCGCACGAACTCGGTGGTCCGTTTCATACCCGCGGCGCGACCCTTCGCGGAGATCACGAGCGCCATCTTGCGACTCGCCTCGTCGATCATCTCGTCGCCGAGCATGACGGCACCGCGACCGCCGCCGGCCGCGGAGGTGTGGAACTCGTAGGCGTCCAGGATCAGTTCGGCGCGGTCGTAATCGTCCTGACGGGGGCTGAACACATCGTTCGCCGCCTCGATCTGGGTGGGATGCAGCACCCACTTGCCGTCGAAGCCGAGTGCGGCCGTGCGCTGCGCCGACCGGCGGAACGCCTCCACGTCGCGGATCTGGAGATAGGGACCGTCGATGGCCTGCACCCCGTGCGCGCGGGCGGCCATCAGGATGGTCATCAGGATGTGGTGGTAGGCGTCGCCACGGTCGTAGCCGTCCGGTTGCTCCCCGACGACCAGCGTGCGCATGTTGATGCTCGCCATGAAGTCGGCGGGACCGAACACCAGGGTCTGCACGCGGGGGCTGGCCGTCGCGATGGCGTCGATGTTGGTGAGCCCGATCGCATTCTCGATCTGCGGCTCGATACCGATCCGGCCCACCTCGAGCCCGTTGGCCTTCTCTATCTGGGTCAGCAGCAGGTCGAGGGCCTGAACATGACTGGCGTCCGGCACTTTCGGCAGCAGGATCGCGTCGAGGTGGGCGCCCGCGCGTCCCACGACCTCGACGACGTCGGCGTACGTCCACTCGGTGGTCCAGTCGTTGACCCGCACCACCTTGATCTGGTCGCCCCACCCATCCTCGGCGAGCGCCTCGGCGATGGTGCCGCGCGCTTCCTGCTTGGCGAGCGGCGCCACCGCGTCCTCGAGGTCGAGGAAGATCTCGTCCGCGGGCAGCCCCTTCGCCTTGTCGATCATCTTGCGGCTGCTGCCCGGAACGGCGAGCACCGATCGCCGTGGCCTGTAGACGGAACTCATGACGGACGATCCTCCACTTTCGCAGGTGTTCGATTCCCTGTATTTCTGTACAAGGATCTAGCCTGGCAATCATGGCAGCTGCGAACAAGGTTTTTGCAGCCAGGCTGGCCGGCCTGGTGGTGCTCGGCCCCGACGGGGAGTCGATCGGCCGCGTCCGGGACGTGGTGATCACCGCGCGCGTCGGCCGGCAGCAGCCGCGCGTCCTCGGACTGGTCATCGAATTGTTCACGCGCAAACGCATCTTCGTCCCGATGCTCCGCGTCACCGCCATCGAACCGAGCTCGGTGACACTCACCACCGGCAACGTCAGTCTGCGCCGATTCCAGCAGCGGCCCGGCGAGGTGCTCGCCCTCGCCCAGGTGGCGGATTCCCACGTGCGCGTGGACGACCCGGAACTCGAGGAGCTGCGGGACGCCGACATCATCGTCGTCGATCTGGGCATCGAGCAGACCCGCACCCGGGACTGGGTGGTGTCGAAGGTCGCGGTGCGCGGGCACCGCGGCCGACTCGGTCGCCGCGCCGCCATGCACGTCGTCGAGTGGCAGCACGTCCAGGGCCTCACACAGACCGACCTGGCGATGCCCGGCCAGGGCGTCTCGGCACTGCTCACGCAGTTCGAGGGCATGCGCGCGGCCGACGTCGCGAACGCGATGCGGCTCCTGCCGGAGAAACGCCGCCACGAACTCGCCCTCGCACTCGACGACGAACGTCTCGCCGACGTCGTCCAGGAACTGCCCTCCGACGACCAGACGGACCTGCTCATGCACCTCGAGGTCGAGCGCGCCGCGGACGTCCTCGAGGCCATGGACCCCGACGACGCCGCCGACCTCCTCGGTGAACTTCCCGAGACCGAGGCCGAATCGCTGCTGCAGCTGATGGACCCCCAGGACTCCGAGCCGGTCCGCCGGCTGCTCGAGCACTCCCCCGACACCGCGGGTGGTCTGATGACTCCGGAGCCGGTGGTCCTCACCGCCTCGACGACGGTCGCCGAGGCGCTGGCCCGTGCCCGGATCTCGGACGTCACCCCCGCTCTCGCGAGCATGGTGTTCGTCGTCCGCCCACCGACCGCGACGCCGACGGGCCGCTACCTCGGTTGCGTGCACCTGCAGAAACTGCTGCGGGAACCGCCCGCGAGCCTGGTCGGCGGACTGCTCGACACCGACATGCCGCGGCTGGCACCCGAGGATTCCCTGACGTCTGTGACCCGCTACTTCGCCACTTACAACCTGGTGTGCGGGCCGGTGGTCGACGCCGAGGACCACCTGATCGGGGCGGTCACCGTCGACGATGTCCTGGACCACYTCCTCCCCGAGGACTGGCGTGAAGAGGAGATCGACGGATGAGCGAGAAGTCAGCCAGCGCGGCCGCCCGGAGCCTGTCCGACCGGCAGCGCCTCGACACCCCGCGGGGTACCCGCCGCTTCCGGGTCACGTACGACGTGGAGGCCGTCGGCCGGGCCAGCGAGAACTTCGCCCGGTTCCTCGGCACGGGCCGCTACCTGATGATCCAGACGGTGGTGGTGATCGTCTGGATCATCATCAACGTCTTCGCCGTCCGTTTGCAGTGGGACCCGTACCCGTTCATCCTGCTCAACCTGGCGTTCTCCACCCAGGCCGCGTACGCGGCTCCGCTGATCCTGCTGGCGCAGAACCGCCAGGAGAACCGCGACCGCGTCTCTCTCGAGGAGGACCGCTCGCGCGCCGAGCAGACGAAGGCGGACACCGAGTTCCTCGCCCGGGAACTGGCCGCGCTGCGCATCGCGATCGGCGAGGTCGCCACCCGCGACTACCTGCGGCGCGAGCTCGACGAGATCAAGTCGCTGCTGGGCGACGACGAAGACACCCGCACCCGGCGCAAATGAGGGTCGGCAAATCCCCGCAAACTCCGGCAGGGTCGATCACGTATATGTAACGTCAGTCACATCTTCTCGGATGTATGCGGTGTGCGAAAGCGAAGAGCACCGCAGGGGGTGATCGAGTGCGGATACGTGGACTGTTGACGGTGACTGCCCTGACAGTGGGCGCAGTTGCCACCCTCGGGTCCTCGACCGGCGGTTCTGCTGTGAGTGGAGCGTCCGTGGGCACTTCCGCGTTCGGTTCCACGACGGGAGCGACGACACTCACGGCGGCGTCGATCACGCCGGGAACCACGCCCCAGGCCGCGTACTTCCCGCCGTCGGGAATCGTGGCGCCGACACCGCGGGTCGCCCGGTCGCAGCGGGCCGCTCCCCCGCCGCCCGCGCCCGCACCGCTGCCCGCCGTGACAAATCCCACATCCCCGACGTCGCCGTCCGGCACCGGGCTCATCGCCGCACCGGTGATCCTGAGCGCTCTGGGCATCCCGGAGATCGTGCTCAACGCGTACCGATCCGCGGAACTCGAGATGATGGCGGAGTCCCCGAAGTGCGGTCTGCCGTGGCATCTGCTGGCCGGTATCGGCCGCATCGAATCGGGTCACGCCGGCGGCGGCCGGACCGACTCGGTCGGCACCACGATCACCCCGATCCTGGGTCCCGTTCTCGACGGCAGACTGGCCGGCAACGAGGTCATCCGAGACACCGACCGCGGCGCCACGGACGGCGACCCCGGGCACGATCGCGCCGTTGGACCGATGCAGTTCATTCCCTCCACGTGGGCCAAGTACGCCTCCGACGGCAACGCGGACGGTGTGGCCGATCCGAACAACGTGTTCGACGCGACGCTGGCGGCCGCCCGGTACCTCTGCTCGGGTGGTCTCGACCTCCGCGATCCGCTCCAGGAGACCCGCGCGGTCCTGCGGTACAACAACTCTGCCGCGTACGCCGCCAACGTCATCACCTGGTCGAACGCCTACCGGAACGGGGGAACTCCGACGCCGAGCCAGTTGTCGGAGTCGGCGTCGCCGTCGCCCGGACGTCTCGCCGACGCCGCCGCGGCCGAATCGGACCTTCCACGCGATCTCGCGACCACCCCGCAGCCGTCCACGGACGGCGCGGCCACTCCCGCGACGCCCGCTCCGGCCCCGCCGATTCCCGGACTCCCGCCGCTGCCGCAACTGCCCTGTCTGATCTTCTGCCCGCCCGCCGACCCCGGCGTCCCGGCATCCGTCACGCCCGGCCCGGTCGAGCCCGCCCCGGGCGCCCCTCCGGCCGACGTCGTTCCCCGGTAGTCACCTCCGCCTCCGCCGCGCGCTCTGCTTGCAGGGCGCGCGGCGGAGTGTTCCGGTGTCCGGATCGTGACGCACCGACCGGCCCGATCCGTGCCGGACCCCCGGCACCTCCACGTCCTGGCGTGACCTTGCCGTGTTCGTTACCCTCGCTCACATGCCTTCGGAGTAACGGAATCGTGCGATACAAGTCCGTTTGATCACGGTTGGATAACGGAAACGTATCGAATCAGGTAGCCTCGATCCGGTCAGTTGAACGGAACACCCCAAGACGGGGGTCGCAGGAGGCAATCGAGTGGGTCGGCACAACAAGAAGACGGACTCCCATATCCGCCGCAATTCGGTCATCGCGCTTACCGGACTCGTCCCCATCGGACTGATCACCGCAGCCAACACGGCCGGCGCCGCACCCAAGGTCCCTTTCCTCTCCACTAACTCCTCGTCGGAGGTCGCCGACGTCGCCCAGGAGGCGACCGACACCGCACCCGAGGCCGCGGAAGCCGTCACCCCCGTGGCCGAGACCGCCGCCGAGGCCGCACCGGCAGCCGAAGCGGCGCCCGCTGCGCCGGCACTCGCACCCGTCCAGGCCACCCCGCCCCTCCCGGCGAGCATCGCCCAGGGCGCGCTCGGCATCCCGGCCATCAGCGTCACGGCGTACCAGAACGCCGAGCGCATGCTCGCCGTCGAACAGCCGGGGTGCGGCATGTACTGGACGCTCATCGCCGGAATCGGCCGCGTCGAGTCCACCCACGCCTACGACGGCAAGGCGGATGACAAGGGCAACATGCTCAAGCCCGTCCTCGGCCCCGTCCTCGACGGCACCCTTGGCGGCAACGCGGTGATCCGCGACACCGACGGCGGCAAGCTGGACGGCGACGCCAACTACGACCGCGCAGTCGGCCCCACCCAGTTCCTCCCCGAGACGTGGAACCGCTACGCGGGCGACGGCAACGGCGACGGCGTCGCCGATCCGCAGAACCTCTTCGACTCCGCGCTGACCACCGGAAAGTACCTGTGCGACGGCGGATTGAACGTCAAGGATCCGATTCAGGCCGCCAAGGCCGTGCACCGTTACAACAACTCCGCCGCCTACGTAGCCAACGTGCTCGCCTGGTCCGCCGGCTACTCCAGCGGAATCATCCCGGCAGCCGCGGACCTGCCGCGCATCCACTGAGCGCACATCCTTACCATTGAGTCATGCCAGTCCTGAGCGAGTCCGCTGTACGTAGCGCCCTGGCGCGCGTCCAGGATCCCGAGATCCGGAAACCGATCACCGAACTCGGGATGGTCAAGAGCATCGACATCGCGTCCGACGACAGCGTCGACATCGCGATCTACCTGACCACCGCGGGCTGCCCGATGCGGACCGAGATCAGCGACCGTGTCACCAAGGCCGTGGCGGACGTCCCCGGTGTCGGTGCGATCCGCGTCGAACTCGACGTGATGAGCGACGAGCAGCGCACCGAACTCCGCAAGTCACTGCGCGGAGACTCGGCCGAGCCCGTCATCCCGTTCGCCCAGCCGGGTTCCCTGACCCGCGTCTACGCGGTCGCGTCCGGTAAGGGCGGCGTCGGCAAGTCCAGTGTCACCGTCAACCTGGCCGCCGCACTCGCCGCCCGCGGACTGTCGGTGGGCGTTCTCGACGCCGACATCTACGGACACTCCGTTCCCCGCATGCTCGGCACCGACGCCAAGCCCACGCAGGTGGAGCGCATGATCATGCCGCCCGTCGCGCACGACGTGAAGATGATCTCCATCGCCCAGTTCACCCAGGGCAACACCCCGGTCGTCTGGCGTGGACCGATGCTGCACCGCGCGCTGCAGCAGTTCCTCGCCGACGTCTTCTGGGGCGACCTGGACGTACTGCTGCTCGATCTGCCGCCCGGCACCGGCGACGTCGCCATCTCCGTCGCGCAGCTGATCCCCGGTGCGGAGATCCTCGTCGTCACCACTCCGCAGCAGGCTGCCGCCGAGGTGGCCGAGCGCGCGGGCGCCATCGCATTGCAGACCCGTCAGCGCATCGTCGGAGTCGTCGAGAACATGTCCTGGATGGACATGCCCGACGGCAGCCGGATGGACATCTTCGGGTCCGGCGGCGGACAGGCGGTCGCCGACCGTCTCACGAAGGCTGTGGGCGCGAAGGTGCCGCTGCTGGGACAGATCCCGCTCGAGCAGGCGGTCCGTGAAGGCGGCGACGGCGGCGTTCCCATCGTCCTCGGCCACCCGGATTCGCCGGCCGCGACGGCACTCCGCGACATCGCGGACAAGCTGGCCGTCCGCAAGCGGGGACTCGCCGGAATGTCGCTGGGGATCGACACCACCCGCCACCTCTAGGCGCTACGCGCCTGTGCGCCTTTCCGGTTGCCGGAGCAACCGGAAAGGCGCACGAGCCCGGAGGGCCTATGTTGCGTCGAGGTCGATCGGGGGGCGCTCGCCTGCCGCGAGGGGCTTGTTCTGCGGCGGAGTGGGCGTCGACGGATCGGCGCTCACGGCCTTCGTCCCGGACTTGTCGAACGACACCGAACTCGGCTTGTCGAAGTTGCCGGTGAGAATCGAATCGTCACCGTCGAGCAGATGCTTGGTGATGACCGCGCGCGGTGTCATGCCGCGCAGCTGATTGAGGTCCGACAGCGGCTTGCGCAGATCCTCGAATTCCGGACCGAGCTCGTCCTTGAGCTGCTGGCTGGCGCCGCTCGCATACTCACGGACCTGCCTCAGTGATTTCGTTACCCAGCTGACCGCACCCGGAAGCCGCTCGGGTCCCAAAATGACCAGAGCTGCGACGAGGAGGACCATGAACTCGCCCCAACCAATGTTGCCGAACACGTGGTCAGCCTACTGTGCGGTGAGGGTGTGTGCCCAGGTGACGGAGCGATCTCACAGCAACCTCTCGAGTCAGTCGGAGGCCGGGGTCACGTCGACATCGACGAGTCGGCCCTCGCGAATCAGCTGAACCCGGACGGGTTCGCCGATCTTCTGCAGGTTGACGGCCACGACCAGTTCGTCGGCGCTGGTGACCGTGCGGTCACCGACCTTGACGATCACATCGTTCTCGACGACCCCTGCGCGCGCGGCCGGGCTGTCCGAACGGACATTGGCCACCTGGGCGCCGCTGGTGTTGTCGTTGACGACGGTGCGGGCATTGACGCCGATGTCCGGGTGGTGCATCTTGCCGTCCCGGATGAGGGTCTGAGCGACCGTCGTGACGTCGTCGATGGGAATTGCGAAGCCGAGACCCACCGAACCGCCGGACTCGCTGAGCATGGCGGTGTTGATGCCGATGACCCGGCCGGTGTCGTCGACGAGCGCGCCACCCGAGTTGCCGTGGTTGATGGCGGCGTCGGTCTGGACGGCGTCGATGACGGCGTTCGTGTCGGAGCCCTCGCCGGACAGTCGCATCGGACGATGCAGGGCGCTGACGATTCCGCGGGTGACGGTCTTGCTGAGCCCGAGGGGCGATCCGACGGCGACGACGTCCTCACCGACCTGCACGTCGCCGGACTTGCCGAGTTCCGCGACCGTCAGGTTGTCGGCGGACACCTTGAGCACGGCCAGGTCGGTCTTGATGTCGCGACCGACGATCTGGGCGTCGGCCTTGGTTCCGTCCGAGAAGATCACCTGGATCTTGCCGCCGTCGGGGGCGGTGGCCGCGGCGGAGATGACGTGATTGTTGGTGACGATGTAGCCGGCGCCGTCGATGACGACACCCGAACCGGTACTGCCCTGGTCGCCGACCGCCACCTGGATGGACACGACGGCGGGCAGCACGGCGTCCGCGACCTGCGCGACGGGCGACTGGCCGAGGTCGTCCTCGCCGCCGCCCTGGACGAGGGTGACGCTCTGGCTGGTGAGCGAGCTGCGATCGGCGGTGATCACGGCGGCCAGGAGGCCGCCGACCAGACCGATTGCGAGTGCGATTCCGCCGAGCGCGACGAGCGCCTTCGGCGCCACCTTGCCGCCGAACAGGACTTCGCGGGCGCTGAGCGCGGGGGCGGGCGGGCGGGAACGTTCTTCGGCGTGCAACGCCGGGGAGCCCAGCTCGACGCCCGCGTCGGGATCACGCCAGGGGTCGGCGGGCGGCGCCTCGGCTGCCGGGGTCGCGGGCTTCTCGTTGGGATCACGCTGAATGGTGTCGACCTCGCCGTCCGGCCGGCCGAACGCCTCCGCCAGCACGGGGTCGGGGGCACCGACCTTCACCGAGGGTTCGCTCTCACCCCGGGCGTCCGACGGGGCGAAGGAACCGGTGACGCCACCGGGCCGGCCGAATGCGCGGCTGGACGCTGCGTCGATCTGCGGCCGGTAGACGGGCCTCGGATCGAGCCGTGGGGCGTCCGCCGGGCGGAGCGTGCCCGACTCGTCCGCCACGGGACCGTCGGGTGCCGTCGTATCGGAACCCGGAGTCTTGTAATCCGCCGTCACGCTGTCGTGTCCCCCTCGTGTGCGTCAGTCACGCGCCCCAGTATCACCGATGCCTCGCTGAGCGCGGACACCGCCGTCGTCGGTCCGGATGCGCTCAACGGCGCCGACGCCGGGACCAGATCCGGCTCGTGATCGAGTACGCGCTCGTGAGCGGCGAATCCGGGGTGTGGGAGTCGAACGGGGTTTTGTCGGCGGGATCGCCCTGGTTGCAACTGGGGATCTGGCTCAGCAGACCGAGGAGGCCGGACGGCATGGCGACGTCGCCGCTGCGGCGCAGGGCACGCCTGGCCTGTTGCTGGGAGTCCACCTCGAACGCACACTCGGCGCAGATCGACAGGTGGTGGGCGGCGCGCAGATAGGCGGACATGCGGAGTTCACCGTCGACGAAGGCGGCGATCGCCTCACTCGCCAGGTGTTCGGTGGAGCCAAACTGGCGAGGTACACGCCCCTGCGTCATTCGTCCCTCCTGGTAACTACCCGACGCCGATCTGATCGGAGTCAACCTTTCCGTTCACAGCCAGATGCTCGCGCAGAGCCTGCCTGCCGCGGTGGATGCGGCTGCGCACGGTTCCGAGCTTGACACCCAGTGTGGCACCGATCTCCTCGTAGGACAGTCCTTCGATGTCACACAGCACGACCGCGGCGCGAAACTCCGGGGCCAACGAATCGAGCGCTGCCTGCAGATCCGCGTCCAGGCGGGCGTCGTGGTAGATCTCCTCGGGGTTCGGCCCGTCGGCCGGGACACGATCGTAGTCCTCCGGGAGCGCTTCCATGCGGATGCGGTTACGACGGCGGACCATATCGAGGAAGAGGTTGGTGGTGATGCGGTGCAGCCAGCCCTCGAACGTGCCGGGCTGGTAGTCGGACAGGGAACGGAACACGCGGATGAACGTGTCCTGAGTGAGGTCCTCGGCGTCCTGTGCGTCGCCCGACAGCCGGTAGGCCAGTCGGTAGACTCGGTCGCCGTGCTCGCGGACGAGTTCGTCCCAGGACGGCATGGCGGACTTCTCGCCTGTGGCATCGAACACAGCAGTGCCCGTCAGCTCGGCGTCCGACAGCTGCTCGTCGGTGTTTCTCTCGTCAGGAGCCATCGTGTGGTTGCTCATCGAGTTAAGTGGATCCTCCTACTCAGGACCGCAGATCACTGGACGTGGTATAGGCGTCAACTCGCGAGGGCCGGGATTTGTTCCCCGATTCTCGGACTTTCCTCCGTCGTCGTGATCTCCCCGCCGGGCGGTCTTCGGATCTGGCGTTGGACATACTCTTTCCCACCGCGATATGTGTGCGGTGTGAGCAAGCTGAGGTATTCCTGAGAATCGCGGCCGGGCAGGTCGCGGCATTGTTGTCGAGCGCGCCTCGCAGCGGCGATGACGAGACCCCGATAGCCTCATGTGCGTGCAGACAAACGCCGAACGGATACTCACCCACGCAGAAGGGGCTGTCCGTGAAGACGAGGCCCTCGGTGCGGCCAGGGAGCGGGCGGACGACCTCGGTGCCGGTCCGGTACCTCCCGCGGTCGGTGCTGCTCTAGCCCTGTTTGCCCGCATGCTGGACGCCAAGACGGTCGTCGAGGTCGGAACCGGCGCGGGTGTGAGCAGTTTGTGGCTGCTCCGGGGCATGCGCGAGGACGGCGTCCTCACCACGATCGACAGTGAACCCGAGCACCAGCGGGCCGCCAAGCTGTCGTTCCGCACCAACGACATCGCACCCGCCCGGACGCGGCTCATCAACGGCCGGGCGCTGGACGTTCTGCCGCGGCTCGCCGACGGGGCGTATGACCTGGTGTTCGTCGACAGCGCACCGGTCGATCACCCGCATTACGTCCGTGAAGGGGTTCGCCTGCTGCGTCCGGGCGGCGCGATCGTGCTGCACAACGCCCTGCACGGCGGGCGGGTCGTCGACCCGAGCCAGCGTGACGCGGCGACCGTCGCCGTCCGCGAGGCCGCGAAGGCGCTCGCGGAGGACGACCAGCTGATCCGCGTGTTCCTGCCGATCGGCGACGGTCTGCTCTGCGCGTCCAAGCTCTGAGAGCCCGGTTCGTTCCGAGGCCCTCCCGCTAGATCCAGACGCCCTTGCCGATGGCGACGACGCCGCCGTTGCTGAYGGCGAAGCGTTGCTTGTCGCGCTCGAGGTCGACGCCGATGATCTCGCCGTCGCCGACGACCACGTTCTTGTCGAGGATCGCGCGGCGCACGACGGCCCCCTTGCCGATGCGCACACCGGGCATGAGGACGCTGCCCTCGACCGTCGCGCCGCTGTCGATCATCACGTTGGAGCTGAGCACGGAGTTGCGCACGGTGGCCGCGGACAGGATGCACCCGGCCCCGACCACGGACTCCTGCGCGAGACCGCCCTGCACGAACTTGGCCGGCGCCAGGTTCTCCGTCTCACCGCGGATCGGCCACCGRCGGTTGTAGAGGTTGAAGATCGGGTGGACCGACACGAGATCCATGTGGGCGTCGTAGAACGCGTCGAGCGTTCCCACGTCGCGCCAGTAACCCCGGTCGCGGTCGGTGGCGCCGGGAACGATGTTGTCCTTGAAGTCGTACACGGACGCCTCGCCCGCCTCGACCAGCGCGGGGATGATGTCGCCGCCCATGTCGTGGTCGGAGTCGGAGTTCTCGGAGTCGGCCCGGATGGCGTCGACGAGCACCTTGGTGGTGAACACGTAGTTACCCATCGACGCGAACGTCATGTTGGGGTCGTCCGGGGTTCCCGGCGGATGCGCCGGCTTCTCGAGGAACTGGACGATGCGGCCCGACTCGTCGCTGTCGATACAGCCGAACGCGAACGCCTCGCTGCGCGGCACCCGGATTCCGGCCACCGTCACTCCCGCACCCGACTCGATGTGGTGCTGCACCATCTGCTCCGGGTCCATCCGGTACACGTGGTCGGCACCGAACACCACGATGTACTCGGGATCCTCGTCGTAGACGAGGTTCAGCGACTGCAGGATCGCGTCCGCACTACCGGTGTACCAGCGCGGGCCCAGACGTTGCTGCGCGGGAACGGGAGTGATGTATTCACCCGCGAACCCGGACAGTCGCCACGTCTGAGAGATGTGGCGGTCCAACGAGTGCGACTTGTACTGCGTCAGAACACACAGGCGGAGGTATCCCGCATTGACCAAATTGCTGAGCACGAAATCGATCAACCGGTAGGCGCCTCCGAAAGGCACAGCGGGCTTCGCCCGATCCGCGGTGAGCGGATAGAGACGTTTGCCCTCGCCGCCGGCGAGCACGATTCCAAGCACATGTGGCTGGCTCCTCACCCTGTCAACCTATCGGGCGGCCACTCCCCCCGCCAGCGAAGCGCCGAGTCACGGTTTCTCCGATACCTGAATGTGTCCGAGAGCGGTGGCCCGAAGCGGCCCGGACGGTTACGTTAGGCCGGTGCGGGTGGCGATGATGACCAAGGAATACCCACCGGAGATCTATGGCGGTGCGGGTGTACACGTCACCGAACTGGTTGCTCAGTTGAAGCAGCTGTGTGAGGTGGACGTGCACTGTATGGGCGCTCCGCGCATCGGAGCGGTCGTACATACCCCCGATCCCGCCCTGGCCGGGGCCAATCCGGCACTCGCGACGCTATCCGCCGAACTGCGTATGGCGGACGCCGCGACCGGTGCCGACGTCGTGCATTCCCACACCTGGTACACCGGCCTGGCGGGCCATCTGGCGTCCGCGTTGTACGACGTGCCCCACATCCTCACCGCCCATTCCCTCGAGCCGCGGAGGCCGTGGAAGGCGGAGCAGCTGGGCGGCGGCTACCGCATCTCCTCGTGGTCCGAGCGCAACGCCGTGGAGCACGCCGACGCGGTGATCGCCGTGAGCGCCGGGATGCGACTCGACGTCCTCGACGCGTATCCGTTCGTCGACCCGCACCGGGTCCACGTGGTGCGCAACGGGATCGACACGTCCGTCTGGCACGCGGGGCCCGCAGGTCCGAGAGACTCCGCCCTCGCGAAGATCGGCGTCGACCCGGACCAGCCGATGGTGGCGTTCGTCGGCCGCATCACCCGGCAGAAGGGCGTCGGTCACCTGATCGCCGCGGCACACCACTTCGCGCCCGAAATCCAGTTGGTGCTGTGCGCGGGAGCCCCCGACACCCCGGAGATCGCCGCCGAGACCGAGCAGGCCGTCGCCGCGCTCGCGGCACACCGGGGCAACGTGTTCTGGGTGCGGGAAATGCTCCCCACCGACCAGGTGCGGGAGATCCTGTCGGCCGCAACCGTCTTCGTGTGCCCGTCCGTGTACGAGCCGCTGGGGATCGTGAACCTCGAGGCCATGGCCTGCGAGACCGCGGTCGTCGCGTCCGATGTCGGCGGTATCCCCGAGGTGGTGGAGGACGGGGTCACCGGCCGTCTGGTGCACTACAACTCGTACGAGCCCGAGGCGTTCGAACAGGCGCTGGCCGAGGCGGTCAACACAATCGCGGCCGACRTCGGCACCGCCCAGGCGATGGGCAAGGCGGGACGGGCGCGGGCGATCGCCGAGTTCTCCTGGGCTGCCATCGCGCAGCAGACCCTCGACGTCTACCAGGACGCGCTGTCCCGGCGCTGAGCGACGAGCTCAGAGCCGGGTGTAGGTGGACACCGTCACCGACGCCGTCACCGGATAGTCCTGCGGCAGCGCCGCGATCGAGGACGCCAGCCGGTCGGCGGTGAGGTGCCGTGCCGACGGCCCCATCCCGACGAGCCGGGCCACGTCGAGGTGCGACAGAGACATCGGGTACTCCACGGCCACGTGGTCGGTGCGCTCGAATCGCCCGGACATCGCTGCCCCGAGACGTTCGACCTTCCGGTCGTCCACCCGGACCATGCCGAGCAGGTCCACGAGCTCCCCCAGGTGCCGCTCCGTGGGGGTGAGGACCACCAGAGACCCGCGCTCGGCGAGCACCCGGTGCGCCTCGTCGGCGTTGCGCGGCGCGAATACGCACAGGACGTGGCTGAGCACGTGGTCCCGCACCGGAAGGTGTTGCCACACGTCGGCAACCACTGCTCCGGCGCGTGGGTGCGCCTTGGCGATGCGCCGGGCCGCGTACTTGGATACGTCGAGGCCGATTCCCCGGCCGGTCGGGACGGCGTCGAGGACGCGCGCCAGGTAGTGGCCTGTGCCCGCGCCGATCTCGAGGATCCGGGGATCGTCGCCGGGTCCGGTGCCCGCCACCACGGCGTCGGCGACGGCATCCATCAGCGGGTCGAAGCTGCCGCCGCCGAGGAAGTCGGCACGTGCGGCGATCATTTCGGGGCTGTCGCCGTCGAACTTGCCGCCGGCCCCGGTCATCAGGCTCACGTAGCCCTGCCGCGCCACATCGAAGGCGTGCCCCTGGTCGCACAGGATCGTACCTTCGTCGAGTTCCACGCGAGACCGGCACTGCGGGCACGCCAGCAGGTCGGTCACATCGGCCAGCACGAACGTTCGCCTCCCGGTTCCGGACACGGAACAGGCCCCGCACCGAGAACGGCGACGGGGCCTGCCCTGTGAGGTTCTCTCCGCACTCGACTAACTGGTGACGCCCTTGAGCTCTTCACCGAGTGCGGCAGCTTCCTCCGGGGTGAGCTCGACAACCAGACGTCCACCACCCTCGAGCGGAACCCGCATGACGATTCCTCGTCCCTCTTTGGTTGCTTCGAGGGGACCGTCCCCGGTCCGGGGCTTCATGGCCGCCATCCTCTGCTCCCTCCAGATCTGCGCTGCCTGCTTGCGCCTCGACAAATTTTGGCACCCCGCCAACACTCGGCGAGGCTTGTGACATCCATTCTTCCCTATGGACACGAGTACCGGGAACCTGAGTCACGAATAGGCAGGTCCACCGGCAGTTCAGGCGGTGATCGGGACCCAGCAGGCGGCGACGTGGTCGTCCACCATCCCGGTGGCCTGCATGAGTGCATAAGCAGTGGTAGGGCCCACAAATTTGAACCCGCGGCGCTTCAATTCCTTCGCCATCGCGGTGGACTCCGGAGTGACCGCCGGGACGTCGTTCACGGTGGCCAGGCGGCTCGGGCGCGGCGGCGGGGCGAACGACCACAGCAGGGTGTCGAGGTCGGTGTCCGACAACTCCAGGAGGGCCCGCGCATTGCTCACCGACGCCTCGATCTTGGCCCGGTTCCGCACGATCGACGCGTCCTCGAGCAGGCGTGCCACGTCCCGTTCGGTGTAGCGGGCCACCGCCTCCGGATCGAACCCGGCGAACGCGGCCCGGAAGGCCTCGCGTTTACGGAGAATCGTGATCCACGACAATCCCGACTGGAACGCTTCGAGGCACAGCCTCTCGTACAACTCGTCGCGGCCGTGCAGCGGACGACCCCACTCGAGGTCGTGGTAGTCGCGGTACAGCCGGGACCCGTCCGTGTCGACCGCCCACGCGCACCGCACCCGGTCGTCGGGGGCTGTCACGAGGCATCACCCGGCCGTTCGGACCCGGCTTCGACCGCCGCCAACTGCTCACGCAGCGAATCGATTTCACGGCCCAGCCGGGACAGCGCCCAGTCGACCTCGCTGGCCTTGTACCCCCGCAGCGTCTGCTGGAAACGCAACGCCTCCACGTCGGCACCCGTCACACCCTCGGCGGGCAGGGCCGTGAGTGTGGTGCCGGGCGGCAGGGGCGCGAGTTCCTCGGAACGGCCGAACACCGCACTGGCGGCGAGGAACAGCATCGCGCCGACGAACGCCATGACGAGCAGATAGAGCAGGGCTGTCACCATGCCCCGATCCTGTCACGGACGTCCGACAGCAACCTTCCTCAGGGCGCGCGGTCAGGGGCACACCGTGTTCATCGGCGGGCGATCGGCCAGCGCGACGTCCGTCGTCGTCGGGACGAAGGAGTCGCCGTCCACCAGGAACTGGGTCAGACCCGCCCCGGAGTCGGGCACCCCGCAGCGCCGCATCATCGTGCCGATGATCTGCCTGCTCATAACCCCGAGTTCGGACAGCGGGCGGTTACGGTGCTTGCGCACCCCCAGATTGACCTGGCCGATCGCCCCGAGTCCGAGACGGTCGTACGTGTCGAGCAGCAGGCCGATCTCGACGCCGTAGCCGGGGGCGAACGGGACCGCCGACAGCAACTCCCGGGTGCCCGCGTACTCGCCGCCCAGTGGCTGCAGCACGCACGTCAGCTCCGGCCGGAGCGAGGCCAGCATGGGGCGCGCCACGAGCTCGGTCACCCGGCCCCCTCCGTTGGCGTCCTCCGTACCGCTCAGGCGGAGCGGCCGGCGGTAGTAGCCCTTCACGAGATGGATGCCGTCGGCCGTCAGCAGCGGTCCCAGCAGCTTCGGGACGAAGGCCGGATCCGGGTTGATGAGATCCGAGTCGACGAAGGCGATGAGGTCACCGGTGCTCGCGGCGACGGAACGCCACAGCACCTCGCCCTTTCCCGCCACGGGCGGGAACGCGGGCACCGCCTCCTCCCGGCTGATGACGGTGGCGCCCGCCGCGCGTGCACGTTCCGCCGTCAGGTCCGTCGATCCGGAATCGAGCACGATCAACTCGTCCACCAGACCACCGAGCAGCGGGTGGATCGTGTCCACCACCGCGGCGACGGTCTCCTCCTCGTTGAGCGCCGGCAGGACCACCGAGACGGTGCGCCCAGCCTTGGCCCGTTCGAGTTCGGCGATGCTCCACGACGGCTGGTCCCAGCTGTTCGCCTCGGCCCAGCTGCGAGGGGTTCGCTCCTCCGCCACCATCGTGCGGGCCGCCCGGGCCCCCACGGCACTCATGCCAGCCCCCGCACGGTGCGGGACGGTGCGCGCCGGCCTTGAATCGCGGCCACCATGTCCACCACTCGACGCGTGGGGGCAACTTCGTGGACACGGAAGACACGGGCGCCTCCTGCGGCGGCCATCGCTGTCGCTGCCAATGTTCCCTCCAACCGCTCGACGAGATCTACCCCTAGAGTCTCCCCGACGAAGTCCTTGTTGCTCAGCGCCATGAGCACTGGCCATCCCGTATTTACAAGATCTTCCACTCGCCGCAACAACTCGAGCCCGTGATAGGTGTTTTTCCCGAAATCGTGGGTCGGATCGATGAGGATCGAGTCGGCGGGCACACCCAGCCGGGCCGCGTTCTCGGCGGCCGACACCACTTCCCGGAGGACGTCGGCGACGACGTCGGCGTAGCGGACGCGGAACGGCCGGGTCCGCGGAACCGCTCCCCCGGTGTGCGAACAGACGATGCCCGCGCCCGTCTCCGCGGCCACCTCGACGAGTGCAGGGTCGGCGCCTGCCCACGTGTCGTTGATGAGATCGGCGCCCTCCGCGACGGCCAGCCGGGCCACGTCGCTGCGCCAGGTGTCGACGCTGATGAGCAACTCCGGGTAGCGCTCACGGATCGCGGCCACGAACGGCACCACCCGCCGGGTCTCCTCCGCCGCGTCGACGACGTCACCCGGTCCGGCCTTCACACCACCGATGTCKACGAGGTCGGCACCCTCGTCGACAGCCCGGTCGACCGCCGACATGGCGGCGGAATCGGTGAACGTGGCACCGCGGTCGTAGAACGAATCGGGTGTCCGGTTCACGATGGCCATCACGAGCGCACGATCGACCGCCACGGGGCGCCCGCACAGCGTGGGCGACGGGTGGTCGGGCGCGGGCGGTACGTCTGTCTCGGCCATGTCACCAATATTGCACGCAGCGAAATCGAAACCACCCGTGAGTACTTGTTAACGGCGGGCGGTTAAGAAGTACTCACGGGCGGCGTAGCCGCATTACCCCTTGGGGAGCGAACCCTTCGCCACTTCGTCGACGTACCCGTCGTACGAGGGCTTGTACCCGTCGCTGCGCCCGGACAGCACGTGCAACGTGTCGGTGTCCTCGACGTCGTAGCCCTCCTTACGGAGTTCCACCTTGCGGCTCTTGAACGTCGACGTCTGTTCCAACGAGTCGACGACGCGGACGAACAGCGGCACCGCGTACGACGGCAGCCGCTGGAACAGCAACTCCGCGACGTCGGAACCGTCGAACTTCTCGTTCTCGTGCAACGTCACCGCGGCCATCCCGGCGCGACCGTCGGTCCCGGGGATCTCGACGCCGTAGACGACGGCGTGCTCGACCGCGGGATGCGCGAGGAGCGCGCCTTCCACCTCGGTGGTCGCGACGTTCTCCCCCTTCCACCGGAACGTGTCGCCGAGCCGGTCGACGAACGCGACGTGCGACCAGCCCTGCCGGCGCACCAGGTCGCCGGTGTCGAACCAGCAGTCGCCGTCGTCGAAGCCGTCGCGGACGAGCTTCTTGTCGGTGGCCTCCTCGTCGGTGTATCCGTCGAACGGCGCCCGGTCCRTCACCTTCGACAGCAGCAGTCCGACGTCGCCGGTGCGTACCTTCCGCAGCCTGCCGTCGGAGTGCCGCCGGGGGGATCCGCTGTCCTCGTCGTACTCGACGACGGCGTGCGGCAGGGGGCAGATGCCTGCCGTCCGGTCGACGTTGAGGGCGTTGACGAACGCGATGTTGCACTCGCTGGCGCCGTAGAACTCGGCCACCCGGGAGATCCCGAACCGGGTGGTGAACTCGGACCAGATCTCCGGGCGGAGACCGTTCCCGACCATCAGCCGGATGGAGTTGTCGCGGTCGCCGGGCTTCTCGGGCTGGTTCAGCAGGTACCGGCACAGCTCACCGATGTAGGTGAACGCGGTGGCCCGGTTCAGTTCGACGTCGGCCCAGAACTTGGACGCCGAGAACTGCTTGCCCAGTGCGAGCGTCGCACCCGACCCGAGCACCGAGGACAGCGACACCGTCAGCGCGTTGTTGTGATAGAGCGGCAGGCAGCAGTACAGGACGTCGCTGCCGCGCAGCCGGACGCCCATGTTGCCGAGCCCGGACATGCTCTTGAGCCAGCGGAAGTGGCTCATCAGGCTGGCCTTCGGCAGTCCCGTGGTGCCGGAGGTGAAGATGTAGAAGGCCTTCTCCCGGGCCTGGATCTGCTCGCACACCTCGGGGTTGTCGTCTTCGGCCTTCTCGGCGAGCCGGTCGAGGTCGTCGAAGTAGAGCACCGAGGGCACGGCGGGCGGTTCGTCGAGCGAGTCCATGGCCTCGCCGCACGCCTCGGACACCACCAGGACCTGGCTGTCGAGCAGCGAGATGCTGTGGGCAAGTACATCTCCGCGCTGGTTGTGGTTCAGCATCCCGGCGGCGGCGCCGAGCTTGACCGCGGCGAGTGCGATGAGCAGCGTCTCGGGCGAGTTCTTGCCCAGGATCCCGACGACGTCCCCGCGTGCCACTCCGAGGTCGGCGAGCACGTGGGCGTAGCGGTTCACGCGGATGTTGGCGTTCCGGTAGCTCAGCGATTCGCCCTCGAACCGCAGGAACGTGCGGCGCGGGTGCGCGGCGGCGGCACGCTGGAAGACGAGGCCGATCGATTCCCTCGCGTCGGGGGTCCGGATCAGGCCGAGGACCCCCTTCGCCATGATCGGCAGCTCCGGAATCATGGCCGGCAGCCGCCTCGCGAGGTCGACCACCCCGATCGTCGAACGAGCTTCAGAACGCATGACATCCCCTCAGGCCTGCAGTATGAGTCAGGTCACCTTACTGCACAGTAACAACGTGCGCCACGACGCGGACCGGACGGCAGCTCAGGACACGCAGGCGTCCAGCGCCTCCCCGACATCGGCCCGGAYGAGCAGCCTGTCGAGGGCGCGCTGCGCCACGAAACCGCCGCCCCGCAGCCCGTCGAGCCAGTCGAGCAGCCCCGTGTAGTGACCGTGCGGATCGAGCAGGACCACCGGTTTCTCGTGCATGCCGAGATAGCCCGCGGTCCACGTTTCGAACAGCTCCTCGAGCGTGCCGATACCGCCGGGCAGCGTGACGAACGCGTCGGCCCGGTCCTCCATGATCTGCTTGCGCTGGCGCATGGTGTCGGTGACCACCAGCTCGTCGGCGTCGACGTCGGCGACTTCCCTGTGCACCAGAGCTTTCGGGATGACACCGACGGTCGTGGCCCCGGCGGCGCGGGCGGCCTCGGCCACCGCGCCCATCATCGAGACGTTGCCGCCGCCGGACACGAGTTGCCAACCGCGCTTGCCGATTTCGGTGCCGACCCGGGCGGCGAGTTCCAGGAAATGGTCGTCGACGGGTCCCGACGCGCAGTAGACGCACACCGAGAACGGTTGCGTCGGAACAGTTTTCGGCATCACCACTGATCCTCCGTTCCGAGCAGGGCGGCTTCGTCGACACCCTGCTGCGACCGTATGACGATCTGCACCGCTTCCTCCACACTGTCCGTGACGTGCAAGAGATTGACGTCACCTTCCGAGATCTTGCCGCTGCGCTGGAGAGTTCCCCGTAACCAGTCCACGAGCCCGGACCAGTACTCGGTGCCGAACAGGACGATCGGGAACCTCGTGACCTTGCGCGTCTGCACCAGAGTCAGCGCCTCGAACAGCTCGTCGAGCGTCCCGAACCCGCCGGGCAGGCAGATGAACGCCTGCGAGTACTTCACGAACATCGTCTTGCGCGCGAAGAAGTAGCGGAAGTTGATGCCGAGGTCGACCCACTCGTTGAGGCCCTCCTCGAATGGTAGCTCGATACCGAGGCCGATGGAGTAACCACCCGATTCGCTGGCACCGCGGTTGGCCGCCTCCATGACGCCGGGGCCGCCGCCGGTCATGACGGCGTAACCCGCCTCGGCCAGGCGCGCACCCAGCGCCCGAGCCGCTTCGTACTCCGGGTGGCCGTCCGGTGTGCGTGCGGAACCGAAGACGGTGACCGCGCGCGGCACCTCGGCAAGGGCACCGAACCCCTCGATGAACTCGCTCTGGATCCGCAGTACCCGCCAGGGGTCGGTGTGCACCCAGTCGGTCGATCCCCGCTCGTCGAGCAACCGCTCGTCGGTGGTGGTGGTGTCGTCCTTGCGGGCGCGCCTCAACTGCACCGGACCCCGGTGCTTCACGGACGAGGACTTCCGGCCGTGAGTGTTCTTCTCGGGTGCCATGCGCCCCAGGCTAGCGGGTGACCCGTTCGGGGCACCGGGCAGTCACGGGGCGCTCAGATAGGCGCGCAGCACCGTCGTCACGTCGGTGATCTGCTGCACGGGCACGTGCTCGTCCCGCTTGTGGGCGAAGTTCGGGTCGCCGGGGCCGTAGTTCACGGCCGGGATGCCGAGCGCGGAGAACCGCGAGACGTCGGTCCACCCGTACTTGGCGCGGAACTCGCCACCCGCCGCCTCGATCAGGGCCGCAGCCGCCGGGTCGCTCAACCCGGGCAGGGCTCCCGGCGACAGGTCGGTGACCTCGAAACCCAGCTCGATCCCGTCGAAGACCTCCCGCACGTGGTCGATCGCCTGCTCGGCGCTGCGGTCGGGGGCGAAGCGGAAGTTGACGTCCATCTCCGCCGCGTCGGGAACCACGTTGCCTGCGACGCCGCCTGCGATCCGCACGGCGGACAACCCCTCCCGGTACACGCAGCCGTCGATGTCCACCGACCGCGCGGTGTAGTCCGACAGCCGCTGCAGGACCGGGGCGAAGCGGTGGATCGCGTTGTCGCCCAGCCACGATCTCGCGGAGTGCGCGCGGGTGCCGCGGGTGGTCAGCGTCACCCGCAACGTGCCCTGACACCCCGCCTCGATGAGGCCTCCGGTCGGCTCGCCGAGGATCGCGACGTCCGCGCGCAGCCACTCGGGGATCTCGCGTTCGATCCGTCCGAGCCCGTTGTGGACGGCCGCGATCTCTTCGCAGTCGTAGAACACCAGGGTCAGATCGTGCGCGAGATTCTCGATCGTGGCAGCGAGGTGCAGGAACACCGCGTCGCCCGACTTCATGTCGACCGTTCCGCATCCGTGCAGGAGATCGCCCTCACGCCGAGAGGGCACGTTGTCCGCGATCGGCACCGTGTCCAGGTGACCGGCGAGCATCACCCGGCTCGGCAGTCCCCGATCGGTCCGGGCGAGCACGGCGTTGCCGTTGCGGATGATCTCGAAGCCGGTGGTCTGCTCCCGCAGCGCCGACTCGACGGCGGCGGCGATCGCCGACTCGTCGTGCGAGACGCTCGGGATGTCCACCAGGGCGGCGGTGAGGTCGATGGGATCGGCGTGGAGGTCGAGTGGGCTCACCCGTCCACCCTAAGCCGACCCGTCCGCCCGCTCGGGCGTTGCTACCCGTCGACGCCGCCCGGGATCTCGTAGATCGCACCGTCGAAACCGATGCGGAACAGCCGTCCCGCCGAGAAGCCGCCGGACCCCTGCCCGTAGACGACCATGCTCGACGTCGGCAGACCGGACGCCAGCACGCAGTACTGCCCCGGCGAGTCGAGGCGCCAGATCTCGCCGCGCACGTTGGCCGGGACCACCGGACGGCCTCGCGAGTCCAGGGCCAGGCCGTCGGGCGCGGCGAACGTGTCGAGACCGGACAGGTCGAGAATGCTCTCGGGCGCTCGCGGGTTCGCCAACGGGATCCGGCTCACACCCGGATTCACGAACGTCCGCGACACGTAGAGGTACCGATCGTCCGCGCCGAGCACCGCCCCGTTGGCGCTGGGCAGCGTCGCCCAGTTGGGTTCCACCCGCCCGTCGGGGAACACCCGCCCGATCTGGGTTCCGAAGTCGTTGGTGGCGTATGCCGTTCCGTCGGCGGCGACATCGAGTCCGTTGGCCGCGCTCAGTCCCGATACGAACGGGGTGAGCACGTTGGTCGCGGTGTTCAGCTTCGCGATCGCGCCCGGACGCAGGATGTCGCCGAGGAACACGCGGGCGTCCGCGCCGTATCCCACCAGCAGCGAGCCGTCCGACGCCCAGGCCAGCGCCCCGGCCCCGCCGTCCGGCACCGTCGCGACCGGGACCGCGGGGGCTCCCGGGGCGTCGAGGCGGAACACGCGCCCGCTCACGAGGTCCGTCGTGTAGAGGCGACCCCCGCCGTCCACGGCGACTCCCTCGAGCGCCGCACCCGGCACCCGCCCCACGAGAACCGGTGCCTGACCGGCGCCCGGGCACACCGGGGCGGCGGACGCGGTCTGCGGCGCCACCACCGACACGATGCCCGCGAGCAGTGCGCCCGCTGCCGCCGCCCGCAGGCCGCCTCCGACGAATCGACCCAACCTCGAAATGCGCATTGCCACGACCTTTCCCGGTGTGTCCCACGTGCCCCGTGCATACTCCCCCACCCGCCCGGAACCCGCTCGGTTTCGATTCGATCACGCCCCGATAACGACCGCTGGGAATGCCCGAGTAATGAGGCAGTAACCTCTACTGCCGTGAGCACACAGGGAGCATCAGCAGTAGGCATCGCCAACGTGACCGTCGGCGGCACGGTCCTCGACACCTGGTTCCCGGCGCCCGAGCTGGGAAACTTCGACAGCGCGGGCACCGTGCGGATCGAGGGTGGCGACATCCCCTCCGATCTGGCACTCCTCGCCGGACCCGACGAGGCGCGTGAGGTCGACCAGGTCGTGGTGCGCACCACCATCGCCGACCTGTCCGCGCCGCCGGCCGACGCGCACGACGCCTACCTGCGCCTTCACCTCCTCTCGCATCGCCTCGTGACCCCGCACGGCGTCAACCTCGACGGYCTGTTCGGYTTGCTGTCCAACGTGGTGTGGACCAACTTCGGYCCCTGCGCGGTCGAGGGCTTCGAGAAGGTGCGGTCGCGYCTGCGCATCCGCGGTGTGGTCACCGTGTTCGGTGTCGACAAGTTCCCGCGCATGGTCGACTACGTCGTCCCGTCCGGCGTCCGCATCGCCGACGCCGACCGCGTGCGCCTCGGCGCCCACCTGGCCAGCGGCACCACCGTGATGCACGAGGGCTTCGTCAACTTCAACGCCGGMACGCTCGGCAACTCCATGGTCGAAGGCCGTATCTCCGCGGGCGTGATCGTCGATGACGGATCCGACGTGGGCGGCGGCGCCTCGATCATGGGCACCCTGTCCGGTGGCGGCAAGGAGACCATCTCCGTCGGCAAGCGCTGCCTGCTCGGCGCGAACGCCGGTCTGGGCATCTCGCTCGGTGACGACTGCGTCCTCGAGGCCGGCCTGTACGTGACCGCGGGCACCAAGGTCACCGGGCCGGACGGCACCGTCGTGAAGGCCAAGGAACTCAACGGCCAGTCCAACCTGCTGTTCCGTCGCAACTCCGTGTCGGGAGCCGTCGAGGTCGTGCCGTGGAAGGGCACCGGCGTGGAATTGAACGCCGCTCTGCACGCAAACGACTGATCTCGGCGATCGCTGGCACCGCGTCCCTTGCGCCGACACCGCACACCTGCTGCCGCGGGGGATGCGGTTCGAGGTGATCTCGGCCGGTGAGGGGCGTTACCGTCGCCCGGACGGGAGCATCGGCCGGCGGATCGTCCAGCTGCGGGTCATACCGAAGCTGAAGAGGTTCAAGATCGGACTGTTCACCGACGACAACGGGCGGCCCGAGCTGGTCGTGCACCCGGACGTCAAGCTGGGGCGCGTGCACTTCCCGCCCGTCGACGAGCAACCCGAACCCGAGGAGACGCCGAAACAACGCGCCCGCCGGGAGCTGAAGAAACGGATGGCCGGCGAGCGCCTCGCAAGAGAAAGCCGGAGGGAGGCACCAACCCCGAGAAGGGGTGAACGCCCTCCGGCTCATCCTGTGCATCCGCAGTGTCGCCGACTCTGGCCCACTCTTGCCCACGAACTAGACAGTCGGCCTTGTTCGAGCTGCCCTCGGCACTGCGATCAGCGGATCGGGGGACATCATGTCATCACCCGTGGTGAAAACCGCACTCCGGGACGGTCGGAGGGGCTGCCAGGAATGGACGCATCTCGAGCCATTCGTGGATCGGTTTCCCGTCCGCACCCGGGGCCGCGGACAGCTCGCCGGCCAGTTCGAGTGCCCGCTCGTGGGTCTCGACGTCGATCACCATCCAGCCGGCGATCAGGTCCTTGGTCTCCGCGAACGGGCCGTCGGTSAYYGGCGGTCGCCCCTCGCCGTCGTAGCGGACGAACGTGCCCTCCGGGGAGAGTGCCTGACTGTCGACGAACTCGCCGGTGCTCTCGAGCCGAGCGGCGAAGTCGTTCATGTACTGCACGTGGGCGGAGATYTCCTCCGGTGTCCACTKGTCCATGGGCACGTCGTTGACCGATGCCGGCGCGCCACGGTAGTGCTTGAGCAGCAGGTACTTGGCCATCATGTTCTCCTTGGTGCGGTGCGGCCCATTCTGGCCGTATTCACTCCGGGGACGAAGCGACGCGCGGGTTCTCGACATCCCTGCACGGAATTTTTCGATCGTCGCTTTCCGTCACGGACGGCCAACTGCTCCACCGTTCGACGATGATCCCCTCCGGCCCGCACATGGTGCAGATGGCACCGACTGGCGCGAGGGGCGTGTTGTGATGTACAACATACTCGTAAGTTTGTGACTCACGTCACTCCTGCTACCACGGGGTACGCCAACACATGACCCGCACCACGGTGCACCAGGACGATCAGCGCACGATGTCGCCGCCCCCTGCCGAGGAGTCGCCACACCGCCACACGCTGCGTCCGACCGTATACATCGCCTCTGTCTCGGCGGCAACCGCAACCGCGCCCGCCGTCGTCGTGACGGGATCCGTCCTCGTCGCAGTCGCCACCTCCGTGTCAGTGCTGGCCGCCGTAGTACTTGCCGCGCTCCTGATCTAACCGTCCGACTCGCGGACGCACCCTTCGACCACTACGCGGCACTCGCCGGCGCAGAAGACAGAAAGCACGTCACATGAACACCTTCACCACGCCCACCTCCGCTCGCAATCGCGGCTTCGCCCCCTCCCGTGGCTCGATGAGCACGGTCGAGATCAAGAACCGCATCGAAGCAATGTTCCGCGAGGACGACGAGCGCGAGTCGAAGGCAGTCCGAGCGGAGTAGTAGTGCCGGCTCTCAGCGCGTATTGCCGCGCACTTCCTCACGAAGTCGCGGATTGAGAGAGACCCGCACCAGGGCGGCCGCCAATTCCGCGACTCGGTCCTCCGAGGCAAGGGCGGACAGTGCGGCGGGATCGTCCGGTAGCCCCAATTCACGCGCAGACTCGGTAGCTCGCGTGTCGAAGTAGGGGCGCACCCACGTCCATACGTCCTGAACTTCCCGGAGGAAGATATCGGCGCCCACCGGGCCGATTCCGTCGAACTCCGTCAGTAACCGAATCGCGGCGGAGGTCTCCTGATCGCTGGCGCGGGCCAGCCGGCGCAGGTCACCGCCGTACTCGTCGTGGACTCGAACCGCGGCGGCGTGTAGACGGGTAGCCGTGCTCTCGTCATAGCGCACGTAACCTGCCCTGCCGAGTGCGGAGATGATCATGCGACGGTCCGCCGCGCGCATCGCGCGTGGGCTGCGCAAACCCGCTCGGAACAGTTCCCTGGCCGCCGCGACGGCGATCTCCGAGGAGATCCGCGCGCTCAGCAGCAAAGACAGCGTCAGCAGTTGGAAAAGAGGCGTCGGGGTGTCCTTCAAAGTCACGTGCGACTCGGACGCATACGTCGGACCGGCCGTGTCGAGAAGCACACGCACGGTCTCCGCCCCGCGTGCCTTCGGATGCCCACGAGTGGACTGCTTCCCGGGCATGTCGACTCCGATCAGCTGTGTGCGATTTTCTCCACTCTGTCGAAGGCGTCGCGAACCGTGCGGCACGTGGGGATCATCGCGTCGAGACCGATAGCC
>NZ_JBFUGT010000067.1:0-30796 GCF_056402775.1 Rhodococcus sp. P3_B8 | reverse complement strand
ACGACTACGACATTCACCGACGGTGGCTGCGCGAACGAGGCATCGTCCCGCGGATCGCCCGCCGCGGCATCGAGCGAAACGATCGCCTAGGCCGGTACCGATGGAAGATCGAACGCACCATCGCCTGGCTCACCGGCTACCGGCGCATGACCATCCGCTACGAGCGCCACGGCGAACACTTCGCCGGCTTCCTTCACCTCGCCGCCGCACTCACCTGCTTCAAGAAGCTCCCCACATGAGACACGCTCTAAGCCTGGAGCCACCGATGTGGTGTCCGGGATGGGTGAGCCGAAACGACGAGATTCCCTTTGCTTGCTGAAAGAATTGGACTGCCTGTTGACGCGGCCACAGGCGGTAGACGTAGCGGCCGTCCCCTTTTCACATCGCGAAGCCTGCGGCGGATTGCAAAGGCACAGTCCTGCAAACGGGAAGCACGGGTGATCTTCAGATGCAAGGAAGGTGATTGTGTGCAGGCGCCCCGCAATATGGCCATCCACCACGCGTCACTCTATCCAACACAAACCACCTCGGTCACACCAGCACGCTTCGATCCGCGAAAACTAATGAGCGCCCAATCGCCAACGCGCACCTTCCTGTGTTGAGCAACCCGAGCCCTCCGAATCACTGCGCCATGGCGACTTTTTACTGGCGCTTCAGGTTTTTAGACACGGGGCGACCCCTGCGAACCGTGACGCCATCGGTCGGCGCTACGAGGGCTGGAAGGACGAACGTTTTCAACATCCGCGCATGGGCAGGATCGCTGGGTTCCGTGGATTCCATGCTGTTGAACAGTGCAAACTGCACAAGGGCGAGCCAAGTGTAGACTTCCGACGAGTTAAGGTCACTTCTCATTTCACCCCGGGTCCTCGCCTCCTTCAGAAAAGGCTCCCAAAGGTCGGCCGTCAACTCGGCAGCCAACTCAAGAGTTTCCGACCACGACTCTCCTCGCTGATTTGCCGGGGYCAGAACCATAGCCACGATCGGATCTTCGCGCGCCAAGGCGACGGTATGAATCAGACCCGCAATGAAATTATCCTCAAAGGATCCCTCCCTTTGAAGAAGTTCCCTACTAGCCTCCAGCACTTCTCGAGCGCGCCAATCGATCAGCACTGAGGTCAATTCAGTACGATCCTGGAAGTACCGGTATACCGTCGGACGTGAAACTCCAGCCTCCGTCGCTATATCCTCCATCGTCGTCTTCGCCAAACCGAAGCGCAAGATCACCTTCTGCGCAGCATGGAGAATCTGCGAGCGGGCTTCCTCGCCATCTTTGCTGAGGACGTTCCCTGCTTTCCTGCGCGCCATGTCACCTTGAGCTTCCACTCGGTTATCAAACTATTCAGCGTGGCCTATAAATCACTAGCGGTTCGCGACGGCTGGACGTACACGTATTGCACGATCACCACGCTTCAAGTATACAACATTCGTTTGTCGTCTCAACGACAACACGAAGGACCGCCTCGGCGTTGGTTGACATGACCCCCGGAGGGCGGGGATGCACCCTCGCACCGCCCGTCTCACGGTCGGATGCGGGGCATCCGGCCGTGTAGGTAATTGTGATGCCGCGATGACGATGTTCATTCCCTCATCGAAATTGCAGTCTCGGGACAATTTTCGGCCGCGCTCCGCGCGCTATCAAGGTACTCGACCGCTGGCCGAAGGTCGGTCACAATTCCCATGCCCTCTTCATCCATATCGAATACTTCGGGAGCTAATAGATAACAGCGGCCATGCCCCTGACATTTGGTCGTGTCAATCTCAACTCGCATTTCTCACTCCTTTCCAATCTATTGGATCAGGGTGACTTCCGTTTACACGGAAGACGCACCTGAATTGCAGCCTTATGTGCACTGCGTGACAGCTCAAGGCTTTACGGTGTTTCCAGCGTCAACCGCGAGTGCAACACCAGTGACATAGCGAGCTTCATCGCTCGCGAGCCATAGCACCGCATTACTAATCTCAATCGGCAGCAATAGCGGCACAGGCGCGTATTCTGCATCAGGATCCGCATCGAGGTCAGGCAGGATGTTGGTGGCCCCCGCTAGCCCAGTCACACTGCTACCAATAATCGCCATCGTTCGATCACTGAACGTTCCCATACCTTCGGTAAGGACGCCAGTTGGGTGAACAGTATTCACACGGATCTTGTACCGCGAGAGTTCGTTGGCGAAGGCCTTCATCAGGCCCACCACGCCATGTTTGCTTGCCGCATAATGCGCGTACGGCGTATGCCCGCGAAGGCCGGCCGTTGAAGACGTAAGGATGATCGATCCTCCGCGCTTGGACTCGACCATGTATGGAGCTGTTGCAACGACTGTGTTCCAGACACCCTTCAAATTGGTATCTAGTACAGCATCGACAGCGTCCTCCGGGATATCCCAACTGTGCTCGTGCACCGTCATAATGCCAGCGTTGGCACATACGATGTCGATCCGGCCGAACGCTTCGATACCGACCTCGACGGCACCCGTCAGCGCAGCCCTATCACGAACGTCAGCGACGGCGCTGACACACTTCTGGCCAGTCTTTTCGACAAGCGCCCTGGTCTCCTCCAGATCTTCCCGTGTCGCGGCCTTGTAGTCCACCAAGGAATGAATAGGGGCACACGCATCGGTTACAACGATGTCGGCGCCTTCCTCCGCCAATCGCAGTGCATGTGACCGGCCCTGGCCATGGGCTGCACCCGTGATAAAGGCTACCTTTTCCGAAACTCTTCCCATCAGCCTGACTCCTTTTCCATCCGATACTCAAGTTGCAGCATTCTGTACGACTGAATGAATCACTTCTGAGAGCTACCAGCCCTCGCGGGGCAGCGCTTCGGGACTCCGCATGTGGCGTTGAATGTCAGCTCTCGCAATGCGCAGCTAAATCCGCGCGCAGAGACGGGTTCCTAACTGCCTCAAACCGACACGCCTACTTGCGTTCTGCAGAGCCACGACATAGGAAAAACCAAACTCAGACGTCGAGACAAAGTACGTTGTGTGTAATGTCGTCAATGTTAGCTACCTCACTGCAGAGTGTCAACGCCATAGCGGTGCCCACGTCATGCGGTGCCCGGAAGTTCCACCTTCATGAATCGTGGTGGTGGACGCACGCTCATTAGCGGCATGAACGACGCTGGAAGCCAATGCCTTACGACCGCATTCGGGGTGTGGATAACGGGTCGAGCCACCGATGTGCCACCCGGACCCTTCTTCCCGCCAGACGAATTCGGTTTCGTCCGAAACATCCACTATTTGACAACCAGCTTCATCAACCGTCGCCGGGACAGTATCGAAGGCATCGAGGATGGGACGAGTGTGGTCGGCGAGGTGACCAAGCAGCCCAACTGCCTCTAGTGGCCGTCTGGTGAACACCGTCCGACACGCTGCAATATTTTCACCGCATCACCGCCATGTCATACTCAACCGCAATAGGGGCCAGTTCCCAGTTGGACTTCACCAACACGAGCTACTGCGGGACTGAAATCGGCGAAATCCATACGCCGGACAGTTGACAATCCTTCATGCAGTGGATTTCATGAGCGAGCAAACCTACAAGAACGAACCGCGTGCCTACATCGACTATTCACACTCAACGGAAGATTCACGAGAACAGTACGCTTTAGTCGATTCATCTTCGAGCACGCTCGGGGAATCGCCGCGGTGTTCGCCGCCGGGAAGAGGCACGACATTACGCCGCCCCACTCTCACACCCCGGCGACGAACCCCGCCATCTACGCTCGCCGAGTTGAGTGCCACCCTACTTTTACGACGTTTCGGCTAGGAACCTCTACGAGGCTGACGTGATGCCCTCGTCGATAAGTGCCATCACCGAGTGATGCCGGGACCTGCCCTGGCCTCGGACTCGGCCCAGTCCCGTGCCGAGATCCGCCTCGTACCGCTTTGCCCTCACCCTGCCACACGCCGGTCGCATCGACGGGGATTGTGTCGCCATCACCATGCTGGGCGACGGTCGACGAGTCCAACCCGCTAGCCCCTCGGCGTCACGTCGGCGAGCTGAGTGCGACGCGGGCGTACCCGTACCGCAAGCTGATATGCCGCTGCTCGGCGAATCGAGTGCCGGTGCCATGTGCAGTGACGGCAGTCGAATTCGTCCGGACCGATCAGACGCCCCGCCGGACATACCCCTGCTCGACGATTCCGCCACCGGCCTCCCCCGACGCGGTCCTGAACGTGTGGAATTCGTCGTAGGCGCTCATCACTGCGCCCGTCCGCGGAGGCCCCATCGGAACCCACTGTCCGGCTGGCCGGCCTACCGAGGCCACGGTGAGCCGATCGCCGGAGTCCAGCTCGATCTCTGCCTCGACGAACAGTCCGCTGCCGTCGCGTGTGAACGAACTGACGCCGGCCACCGGCGTCGCGGTATCGCCGAGCAGGAATCCCGTTGCGTGATCAGAGCCGTCACTGCCGTACAACCTCATCACACTCAAGGCAAAGGTTTCGAATTTCCACATGAACCCGAAGTACTCGGACATCCCGATCGTCTCGTCACGAAATCCCCAGGTTCGATCGCGGAATCCGGATCCGTCAACCGCGGATTCCTGTCCTCGGAGGTTGACCGAGCCAACGACCGAGGCCGCCTGCTGGTAGTGCTTGAGAGCTCCCGTCTCGGCGTAGCCGCCGAACGCCTTTGGCGAGGCGTCGCCGACGAAGTCGGCCCGCGCGAACTGAGGCATGAACCGAAGTTCTGCGGTCACTTCCGGGGTAGAGATGGTGAAACCGGTGTCAAGATCCAGCCGGATGGATTTACTCTCAAAGCTCCCCGGGTCCAGAGGTTCAATGAGCTCGATCGTTCCGTTCGGTGTTTGCAGACTGAACCGCGCCTGGCGCGCGCCGGCGTTCGGCGAGGTCGAGACGTGGACGGTGCCGTATATCCCGTTCTCGTCGTCCCAAAAAGGAAGCCACGCATTGTCGCGCCACGGGGGAGATCCTTCGGGGAGGTCAGCGGGAGCTGTGATGGGCTGCGCCAGCGGACCCCACACGGTGTCCGCGCCAGCACTTAGTTGAGAGGACATGGATACTCCTTGCAATCATCGGACACTCATACATTTGTAACGCATCTTCATACTTGCTTCGATCATCCAGAGCCGGACCGACTCTGGCGATCTCATCGACGTCCACAAGCAGGCATCAAGACCCGATCTTTTTCGGGCCCGATCCCAGCCTTCGTCTAAGGGTTCCAACAGTGGGTGGTGTCGATAGGTCACCATGCGCAAAGGGGCGCTGACCTCAGGTCCCGCGGTGCTCAGGTCGCGGCACTGAACCCACCTGCGCCGAACGACGCCTGAACTCGCTCCACGGCGCTGGTGGCCGATAGTGCTGGTCGTTGCCACCAGCAATGTGAGACCTGTCCCGCCGGCCTGACGACTACTTCCGGTCGAATCCCTGTGCAGCAAGGTACTCGTTGTACTTGATGAAGGCAGGCTGCATGGCCGGCAGCAACTGGAGGAGCTTGCCCACCGGTCCCTTCACTTTGATCTTCCTCCGTGCGAGTGCCATCGGAACATTCAGATCACCAAGCCAGAACTTATGGCCGGTGTCAGTGTCCATGAACAGCTCGATCTCGACGTCAGATGCCTTTGCAGCATCGCCTTGCCGCACGACCGGCGGATCCTGGGATGCGTCAAGGACGATGACCAACTCGGGGTCCGTGTAGTTCATGCGGAACGCTACATTCGATGAAACCCATTTGGCTTTCAGTTCGGGGTCGACGGCGACATTCTCGATGAACTTACCGAGAGTAGCCGCGGCTTCCTCAGTAGATGAGAACAATGGCATTGCATTTTCCTTTCACATGATGTCGTTGCTGAACGTGTTCGTCCCAGGTAGGTGATTCAGAGCGCACCTGGTGCGGTCTTGCCTTTGTTGCAATGGAGCACCTGGATGCTCGACAAGTCGTTGAGCCCCCAGGGACCGTGTTCGACGCCGATACCGCTCCACTTGACGCCGCCGAAGGGCGCGTTTGTCGCAAGTACCGCATGCGAGTTAACCCATGCAGTTCCGACATCGAGTTGGCTTGCCAGGGCCGAGGCACGGTCGATATCCGGAGACCAGATGGACCCGCCGAGCCCGAACTGCCCTGCGTTCACCCTTGCGATCACATCGTTCACATCGTCGTACGGTATGACGGGCAAGGCGGGTCCAAATTGCTCTTCGTCGACGATTCGCATGCCGTCGACCGCACCGGCCAAGATGGTCGGCTCATAGAAGACTCCAGGTCCGCCAACCGGCCTTCCCCCTGCGGTCGCCTTTGCACCGCTCTTGAGAGCGTCTTCCACCAACCCGCTGACTCGTTCGAACTGAGGCCGATTCGCCAATGCCCCAAGCTGCGTTTCCTCACCGAGCGGATCACCAACGACAATCCGTTTAGCTATCTCGGAGAGCGCCTCGACCACACCGTCATAGATTGAACGTGGCACGTACAGCCTCTTAATGAGGATGCACCCCTGGCCGTTGTTCCAGAACGCGCCCCAGAAGAGAGCTTCTGCGATCTCCGCCGGATCAGCGTCGTCCAACACGATCGCTGCATCGTTTCCGCCGAGTTCTAGAGTGACCCGCTTGAGATCCGCTGCAGCGGAGCGATACACGTGCTTTCCCGTCGCCACCGATCCTGTAAACGAGATCTTCCTCGGTACAGGATGCTCAGTCATCCAAGCACCGAGTTCGTCCCCTCCGGTAACGACATTGAAGACGCCGGGTGGCAAAATCTCACTTGCGATCTCGCCAATGCGCAATGTCGAGATGGGAGTGAAGGGTGATGGCTTCAGCACCATCGTGTTACCGGCCCGCAGCGCCGGCGCGAGCTTGAAGAAGGCCATCGCGACGGGAACGTTCCACGGAGTGATTCCCGCGACCACCCCGAGGGGGCGCCGCACAATCTCCGTATGGGCACCGTCATCATCACGGATCACTTCTCGTGGCCGCTCTACATTGGCGTAATAGTCGAGCCAGGCAGCACCCGACATCGCTTCCACGCCGCCCAGATCGAGCGTCTTTCCATTTTCGTTCGCGAGGATCTCGGCCAGTTCCGGCGCGGCATCCATGACCGCAGCAGACAACTCCTGCAGCCTTTCCCGGCGGAAGTCCTCGTCTTTGCGCCATTCGAGTTGAGCCTTCGACGCAGCGTCCATCGCCCGGTCCAACTGAGCTGCGGTACAGACTGGCGCCTGCGCATACACGTCGCCGGTTGCGGGATTGACTACATCGAAATAGTCACCTCCTGAGACACCTTGACCGCCGATTGTCATTTCCATGAAAACTCCCAGAGTCGTTTATTCTAAAGAGACAAAACCAAGATTGCTGGTGGGACGATCTACAGCACTTCCACCTAGCGACGCTTCTCCCTGGACAGGGAATACCTGTCACCGGTCAGGTCGATCGTGCCGGCTCCCAATGCCCTCTCGCGAAGTTGATGTTTGAGAACACGTCCAACACCGTTAACGGGCAGCTCATCAAAGAACTCGATGAACCTGGGGATGCAGAAGTACGGTAGATGCGTTTCGAAGTACTTCAACAGTTCGCCGGGCTCGGGGCGCTCCCCCCGTGCGACGATGCACGCCTTGATGTCGTCTTCCGTCATCGGCGAGGCCACGGCGTGTACAGCGACTTCATCAACCAGAGGGTGCTGCCGGATGGCAACTTCCAGCTCGATTGACGACACATTCTCGCCACGTCGCCTCATCGCATCCTTCTTCCGATCTACGAATGCGAATGCCCCCTCCGGAGTTTTACGGCCGTAGTCGCCTGTGTGATACCACAGATTGGTGATCGTCGAAACGGTTGCGCTGTCGTTCTCCCAATACCCGGAGAAGATGGCACCCGGTGCCAGGGGTCGCACCGCGAATTCCCCTGTTTCGCCATCGGGCACCTCATTGTCGAGATCATCGACGATGCGAACTTCGATAAGGCTGGCTGCACGACCCACGGTTCCTGGGAGCCGTTCCTCACTCACCGGGTTCAGGCAGATCGCGGTGGCTTCGGTTTGTCCGTACCCGTCAGACACGACACGTGTACCGAAGCGTCTCTCGAATTCTTCCTGGCGCGGGATGTCCAGCGGAATCCATACCGCCAGACGTAATTGGCCGCGCATGGGAGGGTCCGACGATTCGGGTTGGGCCAGAACGGCTGCCGCCATCGCCGCGACACCCCACGATGTGGTCGCCCCTTCTTCGTGGACCTGACGCATGAAGGTGCTGGCGTGGAATTGGGCGAGAAAGCTGACCGACGACCGAGAAAATAGCGCCGACATCAGGACCGCGATCTGACCGCCGGCGTGATACAGCGGCAGGGCCGTGACGATCTTGTCCCCCGCTGCCACCCATTCCGCGGCAATGTACATGCGTGCGACCTGGAAGTAGTAGGCGTGCGAGAGCTTGCAGGCCTTCGACAGTCCGGTCGTCCCGGAGGTGAACATCAGACTCATCAAGTCGTCAGGTCGAACACTGACTTCCGGAAGTTCGGAACCGTGCTCGGCGAGCGACGCGTATGAGACATACATGGGCGGAGAATCAAGGTCCGGGGCATTCCCGTCTACTCCTACCAGGAATTGCACCGAGGTCGTCGCAAAGTCTTGGCTACCCAGTAGAGACATTGCTGCTGCATCGCCGACAACCGCCCTCGCGCCGCTCGTCGACAACTGGTGCCTCAGGAACTCRCCCTTCAGGAAGACGTTGATCGGCACGAAGACGATACCGAGCTTGGCGCACGCGAAAATGAGCTCGACGTACTCGACCGCTGTGGGGAGCATGATGGCGAGCCGGTCCCCCTTAACAAGCCCGAGTTTCAGCAAACCTGCAGCAACTCGGTCGGTCTTCCCGTCGAGTTCGCCGACCGTGATCCATTCCCCACCGAATTTGACGAAGGGCGCCGATGGATCGGCGGCCGCCCACCCACGGAGTTGCTCGACAGGACCGACAACAGAACCTCGGTCCACGTCAAACGGTAGATCGTCGCCGCACTGCACTGGTGCGGTAGCCGTTGAACTGGCCTGAATCGTCACACTGTCTCCTGGATACCGTCGTTCACAACATTTCGCGTAGAGCAGGTAATCGGCACGCTTTCGACCGAGTTGTAACTGATACCAACCTGACGTGGCGTTTCTTCTTTCGGAATCGTCAGCCGGAAGTTTTCAAATTTGCTCAGCAGCTCCTCGTAGGCGATCGCCAGCTGAATTCTCGCAAAATGTGAGCCCAGGCAACGATGAACCCCCACACCGAACGCCACATGCGGAGTGCCCATACGCTCGAAGTCCAATTCATCTGGATTGTCGAAATGTTCGACGTCGCGATTGGCCGACATGTAGTTCACCGCAACGCGGTCGCCCTTTTTGAACTCGCAATCCCCGATCGTGGTGTCCTCGGTGACGGTGCGAGCCATGAAGGAGACCGTGGGTTCGAATCGCAGGAATTCGTCGAGATCGACCTTCCACCAGTCAGGGTTACGCAATCGGCCTTCGACCTCAGGGTTTGTTGCGAGGTGGTAGGCGATATTCGACATTGCGCTACGAGTGGTGTCGAGTCCGCCGGCCAACAGGGCTGTTACCACGCCCAGGCGTTCGTCGTCTGTCAACAAGCGACCATCTTCCACCGTCGCAGTGACCAGCGCACCGAGTACGTCATCGCGCGATTCGGGATTCTTCTCGACCTCTTCAAGAAGCTCACCTGCGATCAGAGCGATTTCAAAGAACGCTTCGGGTGTGCCTTCGGTCGCGGCACGCTCAACGGCGCTGACCGCGCGCTTGGTGAGGTCCGCGTCCTCGGTTGCAAAGACCACGCGACCAAGCGCTCCGGCGGTGAACGGGATAGCGAAGTCGTGCACGAACTCGAACTCGCCGTGCTCCTCGAGCTTGCGCGCAACTTTAGCGACGAGGTCTTGGCCGACCTGACGGATCTGGCCCTCGTACTTCAGAAGGTAGTTGCGGGAGAAATACTTGTTGAGGAATTTCCGAAAGTCGCGGTGGATCGGTGGGTCCAAATCCAGTGGTGCCAAACTGACAGGGAGACCCCTGAGTGCAGGTTCGCAACTGCTGAACTTGTCGGGTCGCTCAGCAATCGCCTTGACGTCTTCATATCGCGTTGCGACGTAGTATTCGCCGTCGCCCGCGGCGCGCGGGAAGGGGCACCCACCTTCACGAGCCGCACGCAGCGCGTCCAACATATGCGGACGCTGTTCCGGATCGTACAAGTCGATCGATTCGACGATTTCGTTCACACTCTTCACTACTTCGCCCTCCTTATAGTTTTTCCGGGAACTGACAGACTCTGCTGAATCCGTCACGAACACCGGGCTTCTGTGCATCACGTTGATTCACACATTTGGCCTTTCCGCAACGCGCAGCATCTCATTCAAATCGATGAGCTTGATTCGCGGAGCTCCTCGTTCCCTCCCCAGACTTCGCTCGTGCGCGTCAATGGATTTCGCGCCGGCGAAGTTCAGGTAGTCCGGTTGTCGCTCAGATATCAGTTGTCGCAAGTTTTCCTGCGCACGAACAGGTGCCTTGAGGCGCCCCGCGCGGTGATCCTCGATGATCTTCTCGACGGTGTCCTTTGCGCACTTCTTGTTGGTGCCGATCACGCCCGTTGGGCCGCGCTTTATCCATCCCGCGACGTAGACTCCTGTCAGACAGGCTCCGCTTTCCGAGGTGACACGGCCGCCATGGTTTGCAATCGTGCCACTGACCGGTTCAATGGGAAGCGGTCCTGTTGGAACTCCTCGGTACCCAATCGAGCGCAGAACGAGCCCGCACTCGATGTCCTCCTCGACCCCCGTAGGCCGCACCTGCGAACGTCCATCCTGTGTGGACACCAATTCGTTGTGTGCGATTCTCAATCCCTCTACGTGGTCATCTCCCAATACCTCCAAGGGGGACGCGAGATAGCGCAGGACGATTCGCTTCTTGCCGGGACTGGGAACGGAGGACGCGAGCTTCCTCAGAATCCCCAACTTGACCGTTGCGATGGGGTCATTCCCCTCGGTAGCGGCGCGCGAGTATGCATCCAGCTCGGACTCGTCCATGTCTACGTGAACATCAAAGCTCGACGATTGACTCAATGCTAGAAGTTCCGGAGTCGTGTATGCCGCCTGCGCCGGTCCTCGCCGTCCCATGACGACTACTTCCTTGATATTGCTCCCAGCGAGCCTATCTACGGCATGGGTAGCCATATCCGTCTTAGCGAGAGCTTGGGGTTCGCTGACAAGGAGACGGGCGACGTCCAGAGCGACATTGCCGTTCCCGATCACAACAGCGCGGTCGGCGGACAGGTCAAACACACTGTCGGCGAAATCGGGATGTCCGTTGTACCACGCGACGAACTCGGTTGCACTGTGGCTACCAGGTAGCTCCTCGCCGGGAATATCAAGCCGTCGGCTCCCGGAAGCACCGATCGCATAGACCACCGCATCATGCGACTCCAGCAATTCCTCATGCGTAACATGCTTTCCAACAGTGACATTGAGAAACATCTCCATACCCCTGCGACCTGCGGTGCGCTGAAACAGCCCGGCGACCGCCTTCGTCCCTTGATGATCGGGAGCGACGCCGTAACGGACCAGGCCCCACGGAGTGGGCAACTGTTCAAACATGTTCACCTCGACCGCGAGATCGCGGCGCAAGAGAAGCTCTTCTGCGGTATAGCATGCCGCCGGGCCGGAACCTACGATAGCCACCTTCAGTGGGCGGAGCTTTTCGTCCGAATCTACTTTCTTTGTCTGTGCCCGAACAACATTCGCGTCCTCGGAATTCCCGTTCGAATAGAACGCAGCGTTGATCTCCTCGTACGGAGCCGTCTCATCCGTCAGATCGATATCGGCCACGATCGCGCTCACAGGGCATACCTCGACACATGCGCCGCAATCGATACAGGAGACCGGATCGATATACAGCATCTCCGCAGTGCCATAACCCGGCTCATGCGGCGCCGGATGGATGCAGTTGACAGGACAGACCGACACACATGCTGCGTCATTGCAGCAGGGTTGGGTGACAACGTGCGCCAAACCATTACTCCTTCTTGCATCCTCCTGGGACAGCGCGTACGCGGCTCCAAGCGGAACGACGAGACAAACTACGTTGTCTGTAATACCGTTATGTTAGCTACCTCACTTTCGAGTGTCAATGCTGAGGCCTCCGCAAACCCCACCAGGCAATATCCGGGCTTTCCCGCACAGCGGGGGCCGGCCCAGTGCTGGTGAACGAGGCAAGAAGGCCCTCCAGGTGGACGTCCACGTAGTCGAAGCCGAACTGACGGCCGTCCGCTGGTTCCGGACGCACCGAGGCGGCCCTTCTGGAGCGCTTGCACTCCAACTGACACATACCTAAGCCGGCACGAGACTCGACGGTCGACGATTTTCTCCCAGGCCGGCCCGACTGGACCGGCCTGGCCGGGCGGTCTGCGTTCGTGGGCCCGGAGGTGCCCCGGCACCTCATTGTCCGCGGCACCCAACTTCATAGAGGCTCCCGCGGGTAGCGCAACTGCAACAAGCATGACCGAGCCTGAGACGGCGAAATATATTGAAGCGCATCGGGATCGCTCGTAAGCGAAAATCGTTCGCACCTACCGTACGACCATTCGTCAGGCCGATCCACAACAATTTAAAGTCAGATAGAAAAAACCCTGGATTGGCCGCATCCTCTGGGTTATGCTTTCGCTGAGCAGTATGAGCAGATCCGACCTTCCGCATCGCGAGGAGTTGGCGGACCCCAGGGTGATTAGCGCACCAAGACACCGCGGTGACATGCCGTTCCGGTAGCGCCCGACACCCGACTGCGGCGAAGGTGAATTTATGTCACCGCGCGACGACATTTTCAATCGTTAACTCAGACAGAAGGCAGAGGTTCATGGACGTCATCGCAGTGATGCCGCTCGAGAAGTGCGGAGAGGATGTCGCATCGGAGGTCGGGGGCAAGGCGCTGGGACTCGGAGCGCTTATGCGGTCGGGCATGACCGTACCTCCGGGTTTCGTCGTTACAACCGACGCGTACCGGGCGGCGGTGAAGGCTGCGGGCATCAACGACCACATCGAGAGCGCTCTTCGCGGAGCCGACCCCGAGGGCGATCTCACAGCCGTGTCTGAGGTGATTTCCGCGCTCTTCACGGAAGCGCTCATCAGTGATGAGCTTCGCACGACTATCGAAGATGCATACCGCGGGCTGGGCTTGTCCCCGACTCCCGTCGCCGTGCGGTCCAGCGCGATCGCCGAGGATCGTGCAGACGCCTCTTTCGCTGGACAGCAGGACACCTATCTCTGGGTGCAGGGGGCAGACCAGGTTATTACCCATATCGTACGGTGCTGGGCAAGCCTCTTCAGCCCGCGTGTCATCGCCTATCGGGCCCGCTTGGGAGTTCCGCCTGAGGATGTAGCCATGGCGGTGGTCGTTCAGGAGATGGTACAAGCTCGTGCGGCAGGAGTCATGATGACCCTCGATCCGGCCAACGGTGACCGCGACGCGCTGTACATCGAATCGAACTACGGGCTCGGCGAAGCCGTCGTAGCCGGGGAGGTCACGCCGGACTCCTTCTGGGTCGACAAGAAAACTCTTGGGTTACGCAAGCGCGTCATCGGGGATAAGCAGATTGCGTACCGCTTCGATGAGGCGAGTCAGCAGGTTCGCAAGGTAGAAGTCTCGCCCGGCGAGCGTGCGGACTGGTCCCTCAGCAACGAGGAAGTGTGCAGGATCGCCGAACTCGGACGAGAGATCGAGGCGGCCTTCGGCGCCCCGATGGACGTCGAGTGGGCAATTGCCGGGTCCGGACCGTCCTCACAGGTGCAGCTCCTGCAGGCGAGGCCGGAAACCGTCTGGGCATCGCAACCCGTCCCCCCGGTTAAGCAGTCCCAATCCGGTAACGACTCGGACCTCACCACACCCCAACGATGGGATCCGCTGCACTCGTCGAGCACTCCGAACCTTCATTGGACCACGTCTAACCTCGGCGAGGCGATGCCCGGGGTTCTAACTCCCCTGAACTGGACGCTGTGGCACCGGACGCTCGAGAAGGCCGCATTGAAGGCCGCATTCCGAATCGGAGTTCTGTCTCGGGCAGAGTCGGAATTCACTGATGACGCCGACCGCCACTACTTCCGTGTGTTCTATGGCCGCCCCACCATCCAGGTCGAATACATGGGCACAATGGGCGACCGTATGCCTGGAACTTCAAGCGAGGACATCGTCATATCCATCCTTGGTCGTGTTCCCGACGGTTGGCAGGCGAATCCCACACGTCGTCGATGGCCCATTATCGCCGGCAGATTCCCCTGGACATTCATGACCGTTACCAAGGAGATCCGGGAGACCGTCAAAGCGGTCGACGCCTGGTACGCACCGCATCTTCAGCGCGTGTCCAAAGCGTTGACGGTAGCCGAGGCGACCGAAAACTTCCGCGTCGCCACACGGCACTTCGACCGAGCCCTGGAGACCCAGGTCGTCGGCTCCCTTGCAGGCATCGTTCCGGTGTACGACATTCTTGAACGACTGACCAAGCGTGCTGGAGTGGATATCTCGGCATTGAGCGGCTCCGGTGGGGCTGAGGTCTCGGGACTCGTCACCGACGTCTGGAAGGCGTCACGCAACGAGCTCCGCTTTGACGAGGTCGTCGCGCGGCATGGAATGCACGGTCCGTCGGAGGGCGAAATATCGAGTGTTGTGTGGCGTGAGAATCCCGAGCCGCTGCGCACACTGATCGAGACCTATGCCCTCCAAGACGACGATGAGGATCCTCGCCTTCGCGAGGCGGATCACCACATCGCGGCCGGTATGGCGGCGCGACAGCTGCTTGCTGCGACGCCGAGATGGCAAAGACCAGCCGTTCGGTTCCTGCTGAAACTCGCAGCGACACGGATTCCGCTGCGCGGTGCGGCAAAGCGGTCGTTGGTGCAAGGTCTCGATGGAACCCGGGCATCCGCGCGGCGCCTTGGCGCACTGCTCGTTGAAGCGGGCACTCTGGAGCACACCGACGACATCTTTTACTTGACCGCGGCAGAAGTCGAAAACACACCTAGCGACGTTAAGTCGCTTGTGCGGAAACGGCGCGAGCGACGGGATGCTTACGCAGCGCTGTCGATCCCGAGCGAGTGGAAGGGCATGCCGGAGGCGACGCCGGTCGGCGCCGATGACGGTCTGACCGCCGAGGGAGCGATGACTCTTGAAGGCATCGGTGTTAGCGCAGGAGTCGTCGAGGGAATCGCGCGTGTCCTTTACGAGCCTGATTTCGCCGCGGTTCAACCTGGCGAGGTTCTAGTGACTCCGACGACCGACCCGAGTTGGTCCTCGGTGATGTTCATCTCGTCCGCCCTTGTCGTGGACATCGGCGGAGCACTTAGCCATGCAGCGGTCGTGGCCCGCGAGCTTCGGGTGCCGTGCGTCGTGAACACCCGGAGCGGAAGCCGCACCATCAAGACGGGCGACCGTATTCGCGTTAACGGCAATTCTGGAACCGTCGAAGTTCTCGAACGCGCTGCCTCGCCTGTGGAGCTCGAGGACGCGTGATGCGCACAGTCTTCCTCAAACGAGGAAGACGTGACTGGTCCGACGTACCGACGCGTGGGGTGTCCGCGGGCCGGGCAGGATAATAGATTCGGAGTCGTCCCCGAGGGTCCTCCCGGCCCGCCACCGCAGAGGGTGGAACCGTCTTCAAGCAGCGCAACGTGTCCTGGCGACTCGTGCCCACAGCGCGGTAGCACGTGTAACCACGACCGACCGTGTCCGACAGTACGAGGTGATGACCGTGGTGTGCAGGGCTCGGTACAAGTTGCCGATTGCCGGGCCGGGAGAGCCGGGAGCGGAGGACGCCGATGAAGCCCCTCTCCGGGACCGGTGTAGGAGGTCAACGCGGCCGCCGACCGGACGTGAAACTAGCTGCGTCGGGCGAGGGTGGTGAGAGCTCCCCGAGTTACACACGGTCGGCCGGCGGCATTGATGTACACGCACGATCGGGGGGCAGCCGTGACAGTCGAGAATTTTGCGTAAGTCATTGCTGCTCTGATTTTTTGACACAACAAGCCGGGTTGCCGAAGGCTAGGATGAGGGACCGAGTCCGGTGCTGCAGCCGACAATGGCGCAACGTCCACGACTGCGGTCGTGAGCGCCATCGATGAACTCAGACTCTGACAGTCACGGGTGGCGTTTCACCTCGATGTCATGGACGGTCACAGCAATGTGGCCACGGCTTGGTCGCTGCAACCGCTCCCGGGAAACTCCAAGGCGCGACTGCGGCCGCGTGCGTGTGTCAGGTTCGAATGGCTCTGGCTCATTCTCCGTGATGGTTCCTGAGTATGTCAGTGGCTGAGGTGTATTCGCATGTGTGGGAGGTCGAATCCGGCGCGTCCATCCCTCTGCCGCTCGCGCGTTTTGATTCGATTTACGTTTCCCTCGACAGCGCCGGAGTTGTCGGGCAGGTGGTCAGCCCGTTGAGGACCGCGGCTCGGTCGCGTCCGATCCCCCGGACGAATCGATGCAGGTTCGGCAGATCGTTCGAGGAGACGGCCGCCTTCCAAGGTTGACACGGTCGCCGTGTGCTGGTCAGCATCTCGGGCGAACGAGGTACGAACGCGGCGGTGGTCTCAAGGTGCTGGCAGTTGGCGAGGACTTGCTGCTCGTCGTCGGTGATGCCCTCAGGTCGGTGCAGGATCCGCGAGGCGACGCGCCGAACGTTCGGGATTTTCGCCCGTGCAGATGTACGGTGGACTCGTCCAACCCGAGTGCCGACCGGCCTGCGGGGCGGCCAGCAGTTGGCGACGCTGCCAAACGGCCGACGCACGGTTCTCCTCAGCGCGCCCGAGCCCCGTTGGATCGGTTTGATCCACTTGCCCTGGGCCTCGAGCGCGGAAACCGCTTTCATAGCGGCGCTGGGTGGAGGCGACGAGGACGGATTGCTCGCGGCGCGCGGTCAACGCTTGTTCGGCGGTCCGCCGGAAGTCCTCCGCGGCGGTGAGTTCGGTGTGCCGTTCGGGATCGTCTGCAGCCCTGAGTCGGAGACAAACGCTTTGAGCGGCAATGTTTTCCGCGCGGCTTCGGCCAGGTTATGCCACAGCTGTCAGTTTTCGGCGACCTCGATCGCGTCGGGCGCCCCCGTGCGCGCCCCTTCGACGCAAGCGCCGGCGCCAACACGGCACCACGGTCGTGCCCGGGCACGCGGTCGGCCAGTCGGCGAAGGTAATCGACCTTCCTGTCGGTGAGGACGTCGCCGGGGAGGGCGGTGGCCATGTCGATCAGGACGATCCCGGACCGGTGCCGTCGTCGAAGGGCGAAGTCGTCGACTCCGAGGACCTTCACCGCCCGATGCCGGGTCTGGAAGCGCACGGACAAGTCGTAGCTGGGTGCTGTGTCCCGACAGTTCTGTCGCTGGGTTCCGGAGCGGCCGGCAACCGCCAGCCAAATTCTTTCGAGGCTTCCCTTCAGCATCTGGGGGTGCGCCGTGCACATCACACCGTCTATCTGCTCGGCGAAGGTACGCCCGGGTCGCAGTCGGTGGTCAGACGCAGGAAGCGCCACATCCCGCAGCACGAGGCGACTCAGCCGGTTTCCGATCGCGATGTCGGCCACACCGTGCATTCGTAGCTATGTTGACCTTCGTGCAGGACGCCGGCGTCCGGAGACGTGTGGATCCCCGCAGTGAGGGGCGCACCGGCCTCACGGAGGCGATCGAGGCAACCCGTGCCGACCGCCACCGGATTGGCCGGTTCGGCGCAGACTCTTCGAGCAGTCGCTAGAGCCAGGCCTGGCTTTCCCTGAGCGAGACGACGTCTGCAATCTTCGAGATCGTCTCGTGGCCCCGAGGACCGGTGGCACGGCGAGGCGTGCCACCGGATGTCCGGTAATGCTTTCGACGCCGAAGGCCAGTTGTGCGGGCATCCTGCGGAGGTCCCGGTCATTCTGCTCGCAAGAAGCAGAAGCCAGTCGATTCCAGTCAGGCGAACTGCTTCATAAGCTTCGCCGCCTGCTCCGGGCGCAGCAGGCGGAAGTGCCCGTCCGCCGTCACCAGTCGCGTCCCCGGCTCAGCAGCGGCGGCTATCCACGCCTGAGCGAAGACATCGCCGTCCCCGCTGGCGACCACTCGCCCGCGCACGAGCAGCTCCACCCCGGAGGGGACGGGGCGCAAGTATTGGACGACGAGCTTCCGGGTCAGGCCCGGTTTGCCTGAGTCTGCCACGACATGCCCCAGCGCGTGATCCATCAGCATTGCCGAGATCCCGCCATGTACGTGGTGCGGCGGGCCTTCGAATGCCTCACCGAACGTACAGGTGGCGCTGGCCACGCCGTCGACAGTCTCGAACGATAACGGAGCAACGAATGGACTCCCCTCCCCGGTCATTGGTGAGAACATTCGTACGCCGTTGTACGGGTCGTCAACCGAGGAGGGCACACCGGCCTGCCGGCTCGTCGCGCCTAGGATCGAGGTGGCCTCGGCGACCAGAAGCCTCGCCTGGCAGAGGATCTTGGTAGGTACCTCCGACATGACCGAGTCGGTCCCGAGGGCGCGGAGCGCCCGACCGAGATCACGGACCGCGCGTCGTCTATCGACGAGATCGCCCGGGACGTCCTGCTCTGCCACAGTTGTCGCTTGACCGAGCAAGGGTCCCCAGGCGATCGTTGGTACCGGGCCGATTCCCTCCAGGTCCTCGCCGTCCCCTGCCCCTCGGCCGACCCTTTCAGATGGCGACTTTACGAATCCCTCATTCACGCGAGGACTCCTGGAATCTACCCGGTTGAGGCCTCGACGGGTCAAACAAATACCGGAGAGTTCCGCATCCCGCATCCCGTATGCCGGCGCCTGCAGCAGCGCTGAACTTGGGGATGCGCATGCTCGGCGCCGTCGGCACTTCGTCGCGGGACGGCTCGGCGCGCCGCTCGCGGATCGATCGTACGACGATGGCGTCCATGTCTTCAATGCCCTGCATGGTGTTCCTTCGAATCGTGGATGAAGACCGGATCACCTCCGGTCAACGGCCGACGTACGTCCCCTTCGTGCGTGTTTTGAATGCCTCGAAGGCCGCGGCAGCGTCCTCGGTGGCAAAGGTAATGCGCTGGTTGTCCCACTCCAGGTCAAGCTGCTCGGCCAGGGTATTCGTCTCAGCACCTCGCAAGGCACGGACCGTCGCCCGCAACCCGAGTGGTGGCAGCTGCGCTAGATCCTTGGCAACCTTCAGCGCGTGCTCCAGCACCTGGCCGTCAGGGACCACCTGGTTGACGAAGCCTGCACGGTGCGCATCTTCCGCCGACATCGGCTGGTCCCGCAGCAAGAAGTCCGTCGCCGCCGATTGTCCCATCAGCTTGGTGACGAAATAACTGGCTCCCATGTCGGGGCCGAATCCAAGTGTGCCGAACGCAGCTTTGAACTTCACCGACTCGCCCGCAATGCGGTAAGTGTGCAGGCCAGCCCATCCGATGCCTCCGCCAGCCACGGCTCCATTGATGGCCGCGATGGTGGGCTTCTGAAAGTTGTTAAGCATCTGAAGAATCCATCGGCCCGGCCCCAACGGGTCGAAACGTCGAGCTTGAGCCGAGACCCCGAGCGAGGCGTGATCACCCTGCATCACTCCGCCGTAAAACATGACATCCGCGTCCGCGCCGGGACCGAGCTTGCCGTCCAGCTGGGCAAAGTCGACGCCGGGGCTCCACGCCGTCGCGCCGTCCGAGACGTTCGCGGTCGTGACGATGACGCGAACGCTGTCGTCACGTTCGAGCTCGGCGGAGACGTCCAAGAGTTCCCTCAGCAGAGACCCTCCGAGTGAGTTATTGGCGAGCGGACGATCGACCGTAAGCACGGCGACGTGCTCATCCACCGACACGTGCAGTTCCTCCGACATAGGCAGCCTTTCCTCGCGCGGGGGCTCCGGCGGACCGGGGAAGCTCCCGAGATATTTTACTGTACATTAAACTTTGGGCGAACAGAAGCATTCGTTCGAACCCCCCACGCGATCAATACCGCGTGGTCGATGATCTGAACCACATCTTCGACGCGCCCGATCAGGACCAGCGATGCCCGCACGGTCGCCGTCGGAGGACCTTGGCCGCTCACTTTGGGTCGGCGCGGTGTTGCCCGAAAAGAGGGCCATGTCTTCGCACCCCCGACCGCGAGCCACCCGAGTCCCGTGTGACGCGGCCGGGGATTTACCGGTGACACTCGAACGCATCGCGCACCAGAGGATGCTCACGACGCGAATCGCGATCAGACTCCGTACCCTCCATCGACGTTGAGAGTCTGGCCGGTAATCCAGCCGGCACGATCTGACATGAGGAATCGGACTGCCTCGGCCACGTCAGTCACGTCCCCGAACCGACCAAGGGTCGTCTCCGACTTCGCCAAGGCCAGGCCCTGTTCCGTGAAGACCCCCGATTTCACCAACTTGTCGAACATGCCCTCCCCCTCGATGACGCCGGCGCCGACAGCATTCGCGCGAACACCGAATCGCCCCTCTTCGCCGGCGATGCCCCTGATCAATGCCTGAACCCCCGCCTTGGGGGCCGACGACATCAGGTCCATCTTGCTGTACCGCTCGATCACCGGTGTGACGATGGCGGTTACTGCACCCGACGAAGCACGGAGCATCGGCAGGAAAGGCTGCACCAAGTTGAAGCAGCTCTTGAGGTCGTTGTCGATCACGCGTGAGAAGGTCTCGAGCTCAGTCTTGGCGATGAACGACATCGGAATCACCGGGCCCGCCGCGTAGACGACACCTCGCACGGCGCCGGCATCCGCGACTCGGCTCGCAAAGGCCCGAGCCTCGTCGGGAATCGCAAGATCAACCTGCTCAATCATGGCCTTTCGACCACTCGAACGGACGAGCTCCGCCGTCTCGTCGGCCCCCGCACGATTGCCTCGATACGCCACGACGACGTCATGGCCATCCTCCGCCAGGCTACGAGCGATGGCCCGACCCAAACCACCCGACGCCCCGCCGACAACCGTCCAGCTCATCGATTCCACCATCTTCTCTTCTCACTCCAAACTCGAGGATCGTTCGGCACACGAAACACATCGCGCGTCATCACGACTTCACGGCGCGCTACGGGCCAGCTGAACGAGGACCAACATTCCCGGAAGTATCTAATTCAGACTAAATAATAGGTGCATGTGACCGGGATCGTCAACAAAACCAGGGTGTCGCAGGCACGACCGTAGAAGGGCAGTTAGAATCGGGTTTGTGCCACGCCTAGCGACGAACAATGCCAGCAGCGCTCCCTTAGCGACTACCAAGTCCGCCAAGACCCGAGCCCGGATCTTGGATGCCACGGCGCACATTTTGTGCCGCAAAGGTTTCTCCGGAACTCGCCTGAGCGATATCGCCGACCGCGCCGAGTGTCAAGCACCGGCAATTTACTACTACTTCGAATCGCGCGAGGACCTGATCGAAGAGGTCATCTGGCAGGGAATGGCACACTTGCACGACCATGTGCGCAAGGCCCTCAAAGCTGCGAGCAGCGTGTCACCCGCGGAACGCCTGAACATCGCACTGGAGCAGCACCTACGCTTCATTCTGACCGAGTCCGACTACACAATGGCCGCGATTCGCAATGCCGCCCAGATGCCCATCGAGCTGCGCGATCGGCAACTCGCCGAGCAGCAGAAATACGCGGTGCTGTGGAGGAAGCTGTTCCGGGACGTGCGAACGGCCGGGCAACTTCGGCCGGGCGTCGACGAGCGGCTCGCACGCATGCTCATCCTCGGTTCGCTCAATTGGTCCACCGAATGGTGGCAGCCACGCGGAGAGTCTGTCGACACCTTGGTCCAGAACGCCAAGCGCATGCTCAACGGAGGATTCCTCAAAGAGGTCGATAACGAGGTCGACTGAGCCCCCGATGACAAGCCGGGGACCTCACGGCCCGATGACGGCCCACGAGATCCCCGGTTTCCAGCTACCCGCCTCCACCGACCACCACGTGTTCCGTTAGCAGGCGCTGGGTGGCCGCGCCCTCCGCTCCCTCGGGCGTCGGCTCGCAGGTCTTCGATGTGGCCGTCCGCCTCGTCGCCAGCGAAGCTGGGAGTTCAGCTCTCCAGCTCGACGGAGAGCATGTGCGGTGACGGAACACTGCGAAAGTCCATCCAGTGCCCGTGAGGAGTCCATCCCATGTGGAACGGGAGCTCGATGCGACAGATCGGCCCCGTGCCATATACGGCGGGTGGCCAGCGAAGTTATCGGCGGTGCTGTGGTTGCTGCTGAAGCTGGTGACCTTGCCGAACTCCATCCGGGAACCGACGGTGACGCCAGAGTCGATGCACTCCTCAGAGTGCATCTGAAAGCTCCGGTTCGGGTCAGGCCATCCGAGAGAGTCGGCGTGACGTGGTCGCGATCATGGCGATGTAGACTATAGCTTCGTGATGTCGGGCCGCTTCTCGTAGTTGCGGACGCAGCGGCGGTGTTTACAGATCCCCGCGAACGTTCTCTCGACCACCCACCTGAGGGGAAGAACCTTGAATCCCTTGGCGTCGTCGGCGCGTTTGACGACCTGAACAGTCAGCGACAGAACACCACTCGATCAGCCTGCCGGCGTAGCCGCCGTCGGCCCACACCAAACTGATCGTCGAGCAGGGGGCGCGCAGCGCAGCCAGGAGCCGGAACGCGCCGTCCCGGTCCTGAATACCGGCCATCGTCACCACAACCGCCAGCAACAGCCCGTTCGAGTCCACAGCGATGTGCCGTTTGCGCCCGTTCGTTTTCTTCCTCGCATCGTATCCACGACTCGACCCGGGCACGGTGTCGGCGCCCTGCACCGATTGGGAGTCGATGATCGCCGCCGACGGCTGCGGATCGCGGCCGCCCCGCACACGGGCGCGATCGCGCAGTGCGTCGTGGATCCGTTGCCACACCCCCGCCCGGACTCACCGGGCGAAGATCGCGTACACCGTGGTGGCGGGCGGGAACTCCGCCGGCAGCTGCCGCCACGCGATGCCGCCCCGCACGACGTCGAAGATGGCGTCGAGCACCAGACGGCGGCAGTGCTTTTCGGGTCGACCACCGCCGCCTCCGGTGTTGCCGGGAGGCGGGAGCAGGGGTTCGCGGAGCACCCACTGTACATCGGCGATGGACGATGAGGGGTACACCGCGCACCGGTGTCCTGGAGTGATCCGGGGTGGGGCATGACGGGCACAGCTCGATGAGCGATGATGGCAAGTGAGCTCCTGGCAGGGCGGGGACGTAAGCACTCACTGACCTTCCAGGAGTTCACTTGTTTCCCATCCGTCACACGCCGACGATCACCGAGTTTCAGATGCTCTCTCAGACCGACTGGCCTGTCAGCGCCGTCGACTCACAGCGGACCGGTCCCTCCGCTCCCCCTTTCGCTGCCGGCGAACATCGCCGCTGCACCGGCCCGCGGTTCGCGACAATCCCCGGACGGATCAGCCAGTCCACACCTACCGAAAGGACCGGCCGCAGCAGCAGCACCGAGACGACGACCGCGGCACTCTCGCCACGCCCGGAGAGATAGCCGAGGAACTCCTCGCCCAGGCGATCACCGCCGCCCTCACCCAGGGCGGTTCCTGGGCGCAGATCGGCGCCCGGCTCGGGTTTCCCGATCCCTGCGCACCCTCCGGCGCATGCTCGGACCTGCAGTGACAGAACGCGATCGTCGACCACGAAAACGCCCGAGCACACCGCATCCACACCGACCCGAACCCCACCGACAGGCCCGCACCTGGACCGGAAAGCACTGACCACGCCGCGTACAGCCCGCCGTTGCGGTAATCCCGGTGTCACGGGCACCGACTCCCCGAATCTTCGGCGCCTGAGGTGGCGATGCCCTACTGCCCATTGGCCGTGGTTCTGTACATCATCGCGGCGATCTGGCAATGCAACCTCGGACCCTTCTGAACCCGGTGTCCTGCCCGGTCACCGACAACGCGATGGAAGCCGGGATTCACCCCGTTGCCGTCTTCGTGGTCTCGTTCCGCGGGACTTCGGTCGCCATGTTCGGTATGACTTCTTGCCCCTGTCTCTCGAATGATCCGGGGGCGGTGTCGCCGAACCTGGTGGCGTCGGCGGACCGCTAATAGGCCTCCGATCACCGTAAGTCGTCATCCCTGTAGGTGTCGGGCTTGTCAAGGGTCGAGTTTTACGGGTTTCGGCCTCTATGCGGGCAGTGCCGGGTGAGGGCCGGGGTCAAGACAGAGCGCCCGCAGCGTGAGCGAGGACGAATGGTCTTGACGGTGGCCCGGCCCGGTGCAGGCTGGTCTGGGCCCGAGACCGCGTCGAGGACCAACGACGTGATTCGGTTTCGCTATGTGGTTGTGGTGCAACGGCTCCAGTGTCGATCAGCTCGAGCAGCGAGACCACCCGCTGCGCGTACGCGTCCCCGAGCGGCACCCGGGCCAGCCTCTGGCGGCCGGTGACACCGAACAGATCCGACACGGGGATCAGGACGCCGGCCTTGGCGAGCAGGGTGCGGCCCGGACCAACGGGCCACCGCTCGGGGGCATGGGTGGGCGTTCCCTGCGGGCTGTTGGGGTGCCTCCAGGTTTCGCGGTGTGCAGGTGGGCCAACAGCCGCACGGGTTACCTCAACGGCCTAGCGCCGCACACGACGCCCGGCAGCTTTCCGCGGAGACGCACCTGACGCACCGCGGTAGACGAGGTATGACCTCGGAGACGACAGATGACAAAAAGTGACGCTTGACACCTAATCGGTCGACTGCCAGGATACTTAATAGTGATTCAATTCATATCTAGGACCGTGCTGCTGTACCGACGCGCCAAGAACGCCGCCTCCGAGACGGCTGCGGACACAATAGACACCCCTGACCCTCGAGCGGAAGCAACATGTCGACAGTAACGAGAAATTCTCGGCAACATCCTCGTGCCGTTCCCCAAGTACCAGGTGAGGTGGGCATCTGGGTTTTCATATTCGGCGATATGGTCATTTTCGCCGTCCTCTTCGCCACCTTCTTCTATTACCGAGCGAAGAAGCCGGAGATTTTCGATCAGTCGCAAGTCGCACTGAATCAGAACTACGGTGCGGCCAACACGGTGGTGCTGCTGGTGAGCTCACTGCTGGTTGTGCTCGCTGTCCGGGCGGTGCGGAAACGGATGCCGCTGGCGCCTCACCTGATCGCCGGTGCCATCTTTTGCGGAATACTCTTCTCGGCGTTGAAGGTCTTGGAGTACGCCGAAAAAGTGAGTCACGGGATCACCCCGGCCACCAATGACTTCTTCATGTTCTATTTCGTGCTGACCGGGTTGCACTGGTTCCACCTCATCGTGGGATTGGTAGTACTCGTGACGCTGTACGTGTTCGCACGTAAACCCGAGATCACCGAGCATCGATTCGCCTTCTTCGAAGGTGGCGCCTGCTTCTGGCACATGGTCGATCTGCTGTGGATCGTTCTGTTCCCATTGCTGTATCTAGTGAGGTAGCGATGATTCCGACATTGACTGCGCTGGCACGAACCACGGCAACGGCCGTGTGGTTGGTACTGGTGTCCGCGACCGTGCTGTCGTGGTGGCTGGGTTTCGAGAGCGCGCACGGTGCCGACGCCTACCGAGAACTGATCGGCGTCGCGATTCTGCTCGTCGCCTTTATCAAGGTCCGATTCATCGGCATGTATTTCATGGAGCTGCGGGATGCCCCGCTGCCGTTGCGCGGTCTGTTCGACGGCTACTGCCTGATTGTCTGCACGGCGGTCGTCGGCATGTATCTGTGGGCTTGATCACGCTGTGTACCAAGTCTTTTCGATGAGTTAGGAGAAATGATGTTCAAACACAATGACGCCGATGTGATAGTGGCGACGAACCACACTGCTATCCAGAAGGTATGCGCCTGGAGCGGCCCGGCCTGCATCCTGTTTATGTTCACCGGCTTTTTCATCGCGGGATTTCTGCCGCCGATGCCGACGTCGTGGTCGCAGGCCGAAGTGGCCGCCCATTACCGGGAGAATGCGAACACTATCCGTATGGGCGCCGTTCTGGTCATGACGGCCTCGATGTTCTATGCGTCATTCACGGCCGTCTTTTCCGGGCAGATGCGTCGGATCCCCGGCATGCATTCCACCGTCGTGTACACCCAGCTGGCAGGTGGCGCGTTCGGGTGCCTGACCTTCCTGGTGCCCGGACTGCTGTTCATTGTCACCGCGTTCCGGCCGGAACGTTCGCCCGAGTTGACCATGATGCTGAACGACATGAGCTGGATCTTCCTGATTATGCCGTTTACCCCGTTCATGGTGCAGAACTTCGCGTTCGCTTACGCCATCTTCAGCGACAAGCGGCAACAGCCGCTGTTCCCTCGTTGGCTGGGGTACGTGAATATCTGGGCACCGATAATGTTCACCCCGGTTGTGATCGTGCCGTTCTTCCGGTCAGGACCGTTCGCTTGGAGTGGGATCTTCGGCTTCTGGGTTCCGGCCATTGCCTTCGGCCTTCAGTTTATCGCGAATATGATCTTCCTACTGCGGGCCATCAACCGACCGGAATCGGAGGACGCCCCGCAGTCGTCGCCCGGATCCACCCTTGTGGTATGAGATTGTGGCATAACATGTTGTCGGGACATGACAGCGACTAGTACTGCAACGGCACTTGCTTGATAGGTAGTCGATACTGGTTGGGTGGTTGTCGATCTGGTTGCTGCCGAGTTGGAAGCGTTGCATGAGCGGATCTCCGGTCGGTTCGCCCGGTCGGAACCGCGCACCCGGGTCCGGGAGTATGTCGCGGGTTTGGTTGCGGGCCTGGAACGCAAGAATGGGTGGACACTCGCCGAGCGGGCCGGCGAGGTGAGCCCGGACGGGATGCAACGGTTGCTGCGGCGGGCGGACTGGGACGTCGACGGGGTGCGCGACGATGTCCGTGATTATGTGGTCGAACGGCTCGGCGATCCGGCCGGGGTGTTGATCGTCGACGACACCCGGTTCTTGAAGAAGGGCACCCGCTCGGCCGGGGTGCAGCGCCAGTACTCCGGCACCGCCGGGCGGGTGGAGAATTGCCAGATCGGGGTGTTCCTCGCCTACGCGTCCGGTGCCGGGCACGCGTTGATCGACCGGGAGCTGTACCTGCCCGAATCGTGGACCTCCGACCGCGACCGGTGCCACGCCGCCGGCATCGGTGACGACGTGGAGTTCGCGACCAAACCCGTGCTGGCGCAGCACATGATCCAACGCGCGCTCGACGCGAGGGTCCCGTTTTCCTGGCTCACCGCGGACGAAGCGTACGGTCAGGTGAAGTACCTGCGGGTCTGGCTCGAGGAGCGCGATATTTCCTACGTGCTGGCCACCCGCCGCAACGACGATGTGTTCACCCCGGACGGGCGCACCGGCCGGGCAGACGAGATGATCGCCGCGGTCCCGCCGAAGCAGCGGCGCCGGATCTCCGCCGGCGACGGCGCTCACGGCCCGCGGGAGTACTCCTGGGTGCGGGTGCCCATCAGGATCGCCTGGGCGCCCGGGCGGGGGCACTGGCTGCTCGCCCGCCGATCACTGTCGGATCCGACCGAAATCGCGTACTACATCTGCGCCGGCCCCCGGCGTACCACGCTCACCGAACTCGCCACCGTCGCCGGATCGCGGTGGCGGGTCGAGGAATGCTTCCAGCAGGCCAAGAACGAGGCCGGCCTGGACCAGTACCAGGTGCGCACCTACCGCGCCTGGTACGCCCACACCACCCTGTCGATGCTCGCCCTCGCCTTGCTCGCAGGAACGAAACCCGAAGCAGTAAAGGGGGAATCGGGATCGGCGATCAGGGCATGATCGGCCACACGGTACCCGAGAACCGGCGGCTGCTCGTGCATCTGATCCTGCGACACGCCCGCCCCGACGAGCATGTCTGGTCCTGGTCACACTGGCGGCGACGCCGACAGCACCAGGCCCCGATTCTGCCACTACCGAACCCGCGGACACGTCCCATAAGTGCCGTTGCAGCACTAGAGCGTGTCTGCTAAACGTTCGAGGATCGGTGCGGGATGCTGCGTGAGTGTTGCGAACCGATGAGATCTCCGATGACCTGTGGGCTGTGGTCGAGCCCGTTCTTCCTGCACCATCCGGCCGCAAGGGACATCCGTGGAACGACCATCGATTGGCCCTGGAAGGGATCACCTGGCGATTCCGGACCGGGTCACCGTGCGGGACGTGCCTGAATACTTCGGTGCATGGCAGTCGATTTGGGACGCAACCGTCGCTGGTCGGACGACGGCACCTACGTGCGTATGTTCGCCGTCGTGCGCGCGACGGCGCCGGACTACGACGCGCAGCTCGAACGCCGGCTCTCGATCGACTCGACCATTGTCCGCGCCCACCAGCACTCCGCCGGCGCACTGACCGATGCGCACACAGGGGGCTCGGTCGAATGACAGGAATCTGGCCCACGAACCCGCCGACCAACCACGCGCTCGGTCGCTCCCGAGGCGGCGTGAGCACCAAGATCCATGCCCTCGCCGACACCTTCTGGTGCCCGCTGACGCTGTTGCTTTCGCCGGGCCAGGCAGGCGACAACCCCTACCTGGCACCCTTGCTCGGGGCCCACCGCGCCCATGACCCCGAAGCGTTCCGACTGTTGGCGGACAAGGCGTACTAGCATCCGAGTACCCGTAAGCACCTGCGGGAACGCAGGATCTCGCACACCATCCCCGAACGCAGCGACCAGATCAGTCGACGCAAGGCCAAGGGATCCGCCGGGGGTCGGCCACCCGTATTCGACAAAGACCGCAATCGCGAACGCAACGTCGTCGAGCGTGGCTTCGTGCGTCTCAAACAATGGCGTGCGATCGCCACTCGCTACGACAAGTACGCCACCACCTACCTCGGTGGCGTACTCCTGGCCGCACTCGTTATCCATCACCGTGTCCGCAAATAGCAGACACGCTCTGGTCGCCCCGGACCACCCGCCCCGCACGGGTAGTATCGAGCACTGTGACCATCGACGACGATGCCGCGGTGCGGAAGCTGCCCATGCGGGCGCGGATTCTGGCGGCCGCGCCAGATGTGCTGTTACGCTTCACATTGACGAAATTCACGATGGACGAGGTTGCCCGCGCCGCGGGCATCGCACGCCAGACCATCTACAAGCATTTCTCGAGCCGCGACGAACTGCTCATCGCGATGTTGATAGAGGATATGCAGGTCCGCCAGGCGCCGGAGCTCCTCGATGTCGTCGGGCGTCACCCCTCGGTCGAGAATCTCGTCGAGATCTTCCTGACCGAACTCGAGGTGGCCGCGAAATATCCACTGTTCCACGAACTGCTCGATCCCCGCACCGCGCCACGTGCGGCCGAACTCCTGTTTCAGTCGGCGAGCATCATGGCGGTCCGGGAGGCGTCCTGGAAGCCGATCCTGCACCGGTATGCCGAACAGGGTGTTGTTCGTTCGGACCTCGACCTCGCGGCCACGGTGCGCTGGATCACCTATCAAATGTTCTGGCTGGTCACCCATCCGGCCGTACTGACCGACGACAAGGCTGAACTGCGCGAGTATGTACGCCGGTACATACTCGGGGGCATCGTGGCCTAGGCCGTATCCCGTTGGAGCGAAGCCGATGAGCGCGCGCCGCGTCGACGGAGCGACTGATTAGAATCTGTAAGGAAGGAGAGCGCGACGCCTACGGGCTGCCCGTCCCGGTAGACCCGTCGAGCTCTGACGGCCGGAAGAAGACCCGCAATCGGCAGAAGTCGTTCGCGACTCGTGACGAAGCGCAGGCCCGAGCCGACGAACGAACGCCGCAAGGCACACCGGCGGCACTAACGCACTGGCCGAGCAGCGGAAGGCCGGTGATCTGCCGTTCGGTTACTACGCCCGAACGTGGCTGGACAGCTTGCGGGTGAAGGTAGCGCAGGGGCGGCTGAAGCAACGCACCCTCGACGACTACGAGAGAGGTCTCACCCGTTGGGGGGATGCACACGCCGCAGAGAGGGCGAAAGGTTGAAGGGCTGTGGCCCGGTCCACGACCAATACCGTGCTCTTCGGCGTGCGCCTGTTGGATCGCGACCGGGAGCGTGCGATACGCGAACTGATTCCACAGATGCGCACCTATGACTGGAGCGAGCGCGAGAGTCCGCCCAGTGAGCAGGCGGTCCCAGCCGGCAGCGCCAAGTGGAGCCAGACCCCGCCGCGCGGCATGGCCTATTGGGAGAGTCTGGTGGAAAAGCTCGCCAATGAGCCGGTCCACGCGGGTGACCGCTTCTTCATGGCGACGCTCAAGCCCCTCGGCATCGAGAAGGGCAAGCCATTCGAGCCCACACCACGCCAGCAGAAGATCCTCGATGACGCTGACCAGATGGGCGAGTTGATGGCCAAGGCGAATACCTACACCAAGCGGTTCGAAGAGCCCTACTGGCCCGGAACGCATTGGAAGGACACCGGGTAGGAGATTACGAGCAGCTTGATGAGCGTGCCTCTTACTTCTACGAGGGCGTCTCCATCTCCGAAGCGATGCGGTCCACGACTCCCGGGCAACTTCGGCCGGGCGTCGACGAGCGGCTCGCACGCATGCTCATCCTCGGTTCGCTCAATTGGTCCACCGAATGGTGGCAGCCACGCGGAGAGTCTGTCGACACCTTGGTCCAGAACGCCAAGCGCATGCTCAACGGAGGATTCCTCAAAGAGGTCGATAACGAGGTCGACTGAGCCCCCGATGACAAGCCGGGGATCTCACGGGCCGATGACGGCCCACGAGATCCCCGGTTTCCAGCTACCCGCCTCCACCGACCACCACGTGTTCCGTTAGCAGGCGCTGGGTGGCCGCGCCCTCCGCTCCCTCGGGCGTCGGCTCGCAGGTCTTCGATGTGGCCGTCCGCCTCGTCGCCAGCGAAGCTGGGAGTTCAGCTCTCCAGCTCGACGGAGAGCATGTGCGGTGACGGAACACTGCGAAAGTCCATCCAGTGCCCGTGAG
>NZ_JBFUGT010000066.1:0-30960 GCF_056402775.1 Rhodococcus sp. P3_B8 | reverse complement strand
CTTCAGTTCGACAGCGAGCCGGTCGGCGGCGACGGATTCGGCGAGTGCCCCGTCGAGGCGCACGATCTCGTCACGCCAGGCCCGGATACTCGACCGGATGTGCTCCCGTTCGTCGGCGGTCGGAGGCCACGGCAACTCCGCCACGAGATCGGCGCCGCCCACCGTCGAACGCAATCCGTCCGTGATCGCCTCGACGTTCCGCGCGGCGGCTGCGGCCTTGGCCCGGGCGGCGTCGGCGTCGCGTGCCACGGTCGCGACCGGTGCGGCCCGGCGCGCATCCGCCAATTCGGCGACGAGGACCGCCCGCCGGTCCGCCTCCGCTGCGTGGGCCTCGAGTTCCGCCTCGGCTCGCCGCCTGCGGTTCTGCAGTTCGAGGACACGGCGCGCCTCCGCGAGCGCATCTTGGGTCACCTTCGCCTGGCTCTTGGCCTTCTGCAGGTCGTCCGCGGCCAGGTCGCGGGTCTCGCGCGCCTCGGCCTCGAGCTTGTGGGCCCAGGTCACCGGATCGGCGTCGGCGCCCCCCTCGATGCCTGCGGCCGTCCCGACCCGCGCCAGCAGGACGTCGACGGCCCGTTGATGCTCGTCCAGGTCGTGGGCGCTGGTACGCCTGCGGGCGAGGAACCACTCCTCCACCGTCCCGAATCGGGTGGTGTCGAACAGCCTCTCCAGAAGCTGACCGCGTTCCTCGTTGTCGGCTCGCAGGAACTTCGCGAACTCTCCCTGCGGCAGCAGGACGACCTGGAAGAACTGGTCGGCGCTCATGCCCATCAGCCGCCCGACCTCGTCGGCGATGTCGGGGATCCGTGACAGGTTCTCCCCGCGGCCGTCGAGCCAGGTGAGCGTGGCCTTCGCGTTCTCCTTGATGGTCCCCGACCCACGGCGCTTGGGACGCTCGAACTCCGGGCTGCGGACGAGTCGCAGATGCCGGCCCGCGATCGTCGCCTCGAGCGTCACCGTCGGAACGGAACCGGCGGGCGCGTGGTCGGACAGGAGGCGCTTGCCGTCCTTCCGTGCCCCGGGCACCGTGCCGTACAGCGCGAACGCCACCGCGTCGAGGACTGTCGTCTTACCGGCGCCGGTATGACCGTGCAGCAGAAAGAGCCCGTCCGCGCCGAGCCGATCGAAGTCGACTTCCACGGATCCTGCGAACGGCCCGAAGGCTTCGACCTCGAGTCGATGCAGCCTCATGCCGTCTGTTCCAGCGCGACGACCTCGGCGGTGTCTTCGCCGGACCGGCCGGCGAAGCCGAGTGCGGCCTCCACCAATCGGATCTCGCCGGTCGACGGTTCGCTGCGCACGTCGGTGAGGAAGCTGCGCGTGATCTGCAGATCGCTGCGCCCGTGCACCTTGTCGCGGTAGCGCAGATCGTCGCCGCCCTCGGGGCGTTGCCACTCGAGGTGCACGGCGAACGGGAATCGGGTCTGGAGTGAGCGCATGGCGTCGACCGGGCGTTCCGGGTCGGTGAGCACCGCCGACACGTAGCAGTCCTCGGCGTCGCGGAACGCGTCGTCCTCGAGCAACGCCTGCACCGTCCCGGTCAGTTGCCGCAGACCACGGACCACCGGCAGGTCGACCCGCTCGACGGCCCGCAGTCCGTCGGCGTCGAGATCCACGAGGTAGACCGCCTTGCTGTGGGTGCGCTCGCCGAAGGAGTACGGCAGCGGCGAACCCGAGTACCGGATGTTCTCGGTGAGAGTCTGCGGCGAGTGCAGGTGGCCGAGCGCGACGTAGTCGACCCCGCCGAAGGCCGACGCCGACACCGTCTCGACGCCGCCGACGGAGATGGACCTCTCCGATCCGGTGGCCTCCGCGCCCACGACGAACGCGTGCGCCAGGACGACGGACCTGGTGCGCGGACCGGTGTCGTTCCGCCCGTCGAGGTCGGCACGGACACGGTCCATCGCGGCGTCGAGGATCTCGGCGTGCGAGCGGGCGGTCGGCACGTCCAGTTGCGCGCGGGTGATCTCGGGCTCGAGATAGGGAATGCCGTAGAACGAGACGGGACCGTGCGCGTCCTCGAGCACGACGGGCGAGCCGATCCCGGCGACCGTCGTCATGAGGTGCAGCCCGCCCGCGCGGGAGAACGCGGCACCCGCCCCGAGCCGCGCCGCGGAGTCGTGGTTCCCGGACGTGGCGACGATGACCGCACCGGCGTCCCGGATCGCTTCGAATCCGCGGTTGCACACGGTGACGGCGTCGGCGCTGGGGATCGACCGGTCGTACACGTCACCGGGAACGACGACGACGTCCACGCCGTGCTCGGCGACGAGGGCGGCGATCGCGTCGAGCACACGGGCCTGGTCGGTGAGCAGGTCCACCCCGTGGAACGTGCGTCCGATGTGCCAGTCCGAAGTGTGCAGGATCCTCATGTCCCGAGACCGTAGAGCACCGTGCCGACAACCTCGAACACCTCGGCCGCGTGGCGCCCGAGCGATTCGACATGTCGGTGGGGCGGTGCACCATGAGCCACATGAATGCACTCGCTGCACTCGGAATGCTCCTGGCGCTGGCCGCGGGCACCGCCCTCGGGTGGCTGCTGCACGCGGCGCGGAGCGGTGATCGGGCGGCGCGTGCGGAGGCACAGCTCGCCGCGCTGCGCGAGAACGAGGCCCTGCTGCAGCAGTCGCTCGGCGCGGTCAGCGAGGATTCCGCCCGCCGCCACTCGGGTGCGATCGGCGAGCAGATCTCGCGACTGGTCGGGCCACTGCACGAGGCCGTCGGCGCCCTGGCGGAACAGGTGGACCACGTCGAACGCAACCGCCTGCACGCGTATGCGGGGCTCAGCGAGCAGGTCGAAGGCATGTACCGCACCTCTCAGATGCTGTCCACGCAGACGAGCCGGCTGGTCACGGCGCTGCGGGCGCCGCAGATCCGGGGCCGGTGGGGCGAGATCCAGCTCGAGCGGGTGGTCGAACTCGCCGGGATGGTCCGGCACTGCGATTTCGACACCCAGGTGTCGAAGGACGGTGTCCGTCCCGACCTGCTCGTGTACCTCGCGGGCGGCAAGCAGATCGTGGTCGACGCCAAGGTCCCGTTCGCGGCGTACCTGGACGCCGCGCAGACGGAAGACCCGGCCGCCCGGGAACAGCACCTCTCCAGACACGCCCGGCAGCTGCGGACGCACGTCGACCAGTTGGCCGACAAGACGTACTGGGAGTCGTTCGACCCGACGCCGGAGTTCGTGGTGCTGTTCGTGCCCGGTGATCCGTTCCTGGACGCGGCGCTGACCGCCGACTCCGGGCTGCTCGAGCACGCGTTCTCGCGGAACGTGATCCTCGCCACCCCCACCACTCTCATCGCCTTGCTGCGGACCATCGCGCACACCTGGCGCCAGGAGGCGCTGTCGCAGGACGCCGCGAAGATCCACCAACTCGGCCGGGAGCTGTATTCGCGGCTGGGCACGGTCGGTGCACATCTCGACCGCCTCGGCTCACAACTCGGCAAGGCCGTCGACTCGTTCAATCTCACCGTCGCGTCGATGGAGTCCCGGGTCACAGTCACCGCCCGCAAGCTCCACGACCTCGATGTGTTCGACGGCGATGTCACCGAGGTCAGCGCCGTCGATTCGTGGCCGCGACGCACAAATCTCGAGGATCTCTCAGGCTCTATCGGTCACGCCAACGAGGCTAGTTAACAAGTTGCCGCTACTGTCGTTGTGTGTCTGCAACCCAACGTGCTCGCTCTGGGGTGCCGCTCGACAGGCGGTCGATTGTCCCTACGGTCCCCGGTCTCCCCTGGTGGGGTGTCATTCTCCTGGCCGTCGGAGTCACCTTTGTCGGATTCGCTGTCGATGCGGCTCGTGGCACGGAACTCACGGCTGCGTTCTCCACGTTCTATTTCCTCGGCTGCGTTCTCGCCGTGGCTGCTGCCGGCAATCGGGCGCTGTTCACCGCGATCGTCCAGCCGCCGCTGATCCTGTTCGTCGCGGTGCCGCTCGGGCAGAGTCTCATCGCGGAGGAGAACAGCACCGCACTGAAAGACCTGGCGATCAACGTCGCATATCCGCTGGTCAACCGTTTCCCGGTGATGCTCGCCGCCACCGTGGTGACCCTGCTGATCGGTGGCCTCCGCCTCTTCCTGCTGCAGCAACGCAAGACCGGTCCCGCCCGCACGTCCGAGCGGCGACGCGCGCAGCGGGCGCCACGCGCCGCCCGCCCTCGGCGCGCAGCCGAGGAGTCCGAGCAGTCTCCGCCGTCGCGCCGGGCGCGTGACAGGGACGCTGCGCGGGAACACCCCCGCTCGGGGYGACGGGCAGCCACCCCACCGCCTCGCCGATCGTCGTCGTCGGGGGGACGCACCACGCCCCCACCACCGATGGTCGACCGGGCAGCGCAGGCACCCCGCTCGGCGCCTCCGCGCACCAGTCAGGCGCCGCGTTCGGTCCCGCCGCGGACGACGCCGCGACCCCRGCCGAACCCCGACGTGCCGGCCCACCCCATTCCGCAGGTGCGTTACCGCGACCGGTACGAGCCGCCGTTCGAGACGGAGCAGCCCCGCTAGAGCAGGGACGCGGCAGGTAGCGGGCCGATCAGGTCCGCGCGGCGCGCAGCTCGCGCGGCAGTGCGAAGACCAGCGTCTCGTTGGCCGTGGTGACCGGCTGGACGTCGTGGAATCCGTGCTCGTCGAGCAGATCGATCACACCGCGCACCAGGATCTCCGGCACGGACGCACCGGACGTGATCCCGACCGTCCGGACGCCGTCGAGCCAGGCCGGATCCACTTCGCGCGCGTAGTCGACCAGGTACGACGCCTTCGCGCCCGCGTTCAGTGCGACCTCGACGAGACGAACGGAGTTCGAGGAGTTGCGGGATCCGACGACGATGACGAGGTCGCATTCGGGTGCCATCGCCTTGACCGCCACCTGACGGTTCTGGGTGGCGTAGCAGATGTCGTCGCTCGGCGGGTCCTGCAGATTGGGGAAACGCTCCCGCAGCCGGGCGACCGTCTGCATCGTCTCGTCGACGCTCAACGTGGTCTGCGACAACCAGATGACCTTCGATTCGTCGCGGACCGTCACGGCGTCGACGGAGTCGGGTCCGTCGACCAGTTGCACGTGATCGGGGGCCTCACCGGCGGTGCCCTCCACTTCCTCGTGGCCCTCGTGGCCGATCAGGAGGATGTCGAAGTCGTCGCGGGCGAAGCGCTTGGCTTCCTGGTGGACCTTCGTGACCAGCGGGCACGTGGCGTCGATGGTGCGCAGGTTGCGCGCCGCGGCCGATTCGTGGACCGCGGGAGACACGCCGTGGGCGGAGAACACCAGCAGCGCGCCCTCCGGAACCTCGTCCGTCTCGTCGACGAAGACGACACCCTGATCGGTGAGCGTCTCGACGACGTGCCGGTTGTGGACGATCTCCTTGCGGACGTAGATCGGGGCGCCGTGCTTCTCGAGCGCCTTCTCCACCGTCTCGACGGCGCGGTCCACGCCGGCGCAGTAGCCGCGGGGCTCCGCGAGCAGTACCCGCTTCTCGCCGTCGGCACGCGACGCCCCCGAATCTGCCGAACGTGTGATACCCACATTGAGTGGAACAGCCGAAGACATGGTTCCAGACTACGGGTCACCCCGAACGGACGACACTTTCGCGGGGTCTCGGCCGGGTAGTGTGCGCATCGTCGCACCGAAGTCGTCGGCGCTGTGGGCACGTCGGCTACCCAAACGTGCCGTTGTCAGGCAGGCTGTGGGAATGATTCGTCCCCCCTTCGTGGCGCGTGTCGCCGCTGGAATCGCCGTGACGGCCGTCGAAGAGGCCAGGAGGCTGCCGACCACCGCAGCGACCCTGCCCATGACCGCGGTCAGTCAGGTGCTGCAGACCACGATGCGTGTTCAGCAGTCCATGACGGCGCTGGCCATCAAGGGCGACCAGGCTTTCGCACTGATCAACTGGACCCACGACGACGAGCAGCCGGCCTGGGCCGTCTTCGACGACGACACCGATCCGGAACCCGTTGTCGACGGCGTGACCGACGAGCGGCCGGCCGGACCGGGCCGGTTCGCCCTGTACTCGCTGAGCCCGCAGGAAGAGAGCACTCCCGAGAAGGTCTCGACCCCGAAGGCTGCTCCCGCCGCCACGACCAACGGCTCGGCCCCCGTGACGTCGGCGAGCAAGAAGGCCGCGACCTCCGCGCCGACGGTGGCCGAACCCGAGATCGCCGTCGTACTCGACTACGGCACGCTGACGCTCGCCCAGCTGCGGGCGCGCCTGCGCAGCCTGTCCGTCGAGGACCTCACGACGCTGCTGGACTACGAGAACGCGACCCTGGCACGCGCGCCGTTCCAGACCATGCTGACCAACCGCATCACCTCCGCCAAGGCCAAGTGACCTCCGCACAGCCCCGCGCAGCCAGTACCGGACCGAGTACCGCCGAGCAGCCCTGGCCGGTCCGCACCGTGTCGGCCAAGGTCGCACAGTGGATCGACCGGCTCGGGAGTGTCTGGGTCGAGGGGCAGATCACCCAGATCAACGCGCGTCCGGGAACCCGGACCGCGTTTCTTGTGCTGCGGGATCCGTCCGTTGACATGTCGTTGTCGGTGACCTGTTCCCCGCAGCTGTTGCAGAACTCCCCCGTCCCGCTCACCGAGGGCAGCCGGGTGGTGATGTTCGGCAAGTTGTCGTTCTACACGGGCCGAGGGTCGGTCTCGCTGCGGGTGACGGAGATCCGCGCGATCGGGATCGGTGAACTCCTCGCCCGAATCGAGCGGTTGCGCGCGCTGCTGGCCGCGGAGGGTCTGTTCGACCCTCGGCTGAAGCGTCCGCTGCCGTTCCTACCGGGCACCATCGGGCTGATCACCGGTCGCGCGAGCGCCGCCGAGCACGACGTCCTCAGTGTGGCGCAGCGCCGCTGGCCCGCCGTGCGCTTCGAGGTGCGCAACACCCCGGTGCAGGGCGCGACCGCCGTTCCGCAGATCCTCGACGCATTGAAGGAACTGGACGCCGACCCGCACGTCGACGTGATCATCCTCGCGCGCGGCGGCGGCAGTGTGGAGGATCTGCTGCCGTTCTCCGACGAGACGCTGTGCCGCGCGATCGTTGCCTGCCGAACACCGGTGGTCAGCGCCATCGGCCACGAGCCGGACAGTCCGCTCAGCGATCACGTCGCCGACCTGCGGGCCGCAACACCGACGGATGCCGCCAAGCGGGTGGTGCCGGACGCGGTCGCCGAGCAGGCACTCGTCGGCGAATTGCGGTCGCGGAGCGCGGCTGCGCTGCGCAACTGGGTGCAGCGCGAGTCGCACCTGATCTCCCAGCTGCGGAGCCGGCCGGTACTCGCCGACCCGCTGCGCGCACTCGACCACCGGTCGGACGAGGTCGAGCGACTGCGGGAAGCCGGGCGACGCGATGTCAGCCGGGCGATCGCCGCGGAGAGCACCACGATCGAGCACCTTCGTGCACGGCTGACGACCCTCGGGCCCGCCGCGACCCTGGCCCGCGGCTACTCCGTGGTTCAGCGGATCGTGCCCGACGGCGATCCCGAGGTACTGCGTTCGGTCGACGACGCCCCACCGGGCACCCAGATTCGCGTTCGAGTCGCCGACGGCGCAATCCGTGCCGCGGTGATGGGAAAGGACAAGTAGGACATGAGTARGCCCACCGGAAACGACACCGACATCGCGGAGCTCGGTTACGAGGCGGCGCGCGACGAACTCGTCGACGTGGTCAAGGTGCTCGAACAGGGCGGCCTCGACCTCGACGCGTCACTCGCACTGTGGGAGCGGGGCGAGGCCCTGGCCAAACGCTGCGAGGAACACCTCGCCGGGGCGCGCAAGCGCGTCGAGACGGCCCTCGCCCACGCCGAGGACGAGGGCTGACCCTCCCTCGATCGTCAGGCAGCGAGGATCGGGGCGTCGGCCGCGGCGGTGGTGAGCTGCTCGAACGCCTCGGGTGACGCACTGCCCGTCACGAGGAGCCGGACGTCGCCGAAGTCGGAGACCCAGATCGGCTCGACACCCTCCCCGCCGTACACGATCCAGCTGTGACCTGCGACGTCCTCGGTTCCCGTCGCCGTACGCGGACCACCGGCGACGAACGGCACGAGCACCGTCTCGACGGCATTGCTCTGCGTCAGCTGGATGTAGCGGCCGGCCTCGGTGATGAATCCGACGGTGCTCGAATCGCCGCCGCCGTCGCCGCTGACGATGCTGCGGCTGCCCGAGTTGGGCGTCCAGCCCTCCGGCGTCTCCGGCTTGCGCACCGGGAACGGCAGGTCCTGGGCGTCGTACTTCAGCGCCGCGTCGACGTCGAAGCTGGGGATCGGGCCACTGGTGGGCCCGCCCGGGCTGAACGTGCACTGGCTGGCGATACCCGCGATCAGTACGCAGAACAGGACAAGGGGTACGAGCGACCACACCATGTCGCGGTTGTTGTGCAGGATGCGGGGTTTATCGGATGCCACGCCCACCAGTATCCAGGGTCGGTCCCGGAACAACGATTCTCGGTCCCGTGATTCGCGCCCCAGCAGCGCACGTCACACTTCTTTCTGGGAGAATCAGCAGGCGAGATCCACCCGACACTCGGCGGCCGACGGCCACCGACACAGCGTCGACGTACAACGTCGACCGTGACTGCACCAGGAGGCACTGCCCATGACGGCTAGCACCACTTCGAGTCGCCGCGAGGCCCCGGACCGAAATCTTGCTCTGGAATTGGTCCGAGTCACCGAGGCTGGTGCGATGGCTGCCGGTCGCTGGGTCGGCCGTGGCGACAAGGAGGGTGGCGACGGCGCCGCCGTCGACGCCATGCGCCAGCTCGTGAGCTCGGTCTCGATGCGCGGCGTCGTCGTCATCGGCGAGGGCGAGAAGGACGAAGCCCCGATGCTGTTCAACGGCGAAGAGGTCGGCAACGGCGACGGACCCGAATGCGATTTCGCCGTCGACCCGGTCGACGGAACCACCCTGATGGCGAAGGGCATGCCCAACGCGATCGCCGTCCTCGCGGTCGCCGAGCGCGGCGCGATGTTCGACCCGTCTGCCGTGTTCTACATGGAGAAGATCGCCGTCGGCCCCGACGCCGCCGATGTCATCGACATCACAGCGCCCGTCGCCGAGAACATCAAACGCGTCGCGAAGGTCCGCAAGGCGTCCCCCTCCGACGTGACGGTCTGCATCCTCGACCGTCCGCGGCACGCCCGGCTCATCCAGGAGGTCCGGGACACCGGCGCCCGGATCCGTCTCATCTCCGACGGCGACGTCGCGGGTGCGATCGCCGCCGCGCGTCCGGAGTCGGGCACCGACATCCTGATCGGCACCGGTGGCACGCCCGAGGGCATCATCGCCGCCGCCGCCATGCGCTGTATGGGTGGTTCGCTGCAGGGCCGGCTGGCCCCGACCGACGACGCCGAGCGTCAGAAGGCCATCGACGCAGGCCACGACCTGGACCGTGTGCTCACCACCGAAGATCTCGTGTCGGGTGAGAACGTCTTCTTCTGCGCCACCGGCGTCACGGACGGCGACCTGCTCCGCGGCGTCCGCTACTACGGCGGCGGCGCCTCGACCCAGTCGATCGTGATGCGGTCGAAGTCGGGCACCGTCCGCATGATCGACGCGTACCACCGTCTCGAGAAGCTGCGCGAGTACTCGTCCGTGGACTTCACGGGCGAAGACGGCGCCGTTCCGCCGACGTTCTAGGCAGCTCCGCTGCCCGTGCGCCTTTCCGGTAGCTCCGGCTACCGGAAAGGCGCACGGGGAGCGCCCCMCGACGCGCTCGGAAGTGGCATGTTTGACGCATGACCGAGAGCAACGAGCAGCAGTACCGGATCGAACACGACACCATGGGCGAGGTGCGGGTGCCCGTGGATGCCCTGTGGCGCGCGCAAACTCAGCGCGCCGTCGAGAACTTCCCGATCAGCGGTCGAGGTCTCGAGCGCACCCAGATACGTGCGATGGGTCTGCTGAAGGCAGCCTGTGCGCAGGTCAACAAGGATCTCGGCCTCCTCGACGCCGAGAAGGCGGATGCCATCATCGCGGCGGCGGGCGAGATCGCCGAGGGCAAGCACGACGATCAGTTCCCCATCGACGTCTTCCAAACGGGCTCGGGCACCAGTTCCAACATGAACGCCAACGAGGTGATCGCGTCGATCGCCTCGGCGAACGGTGTGGTCGTCCACCCCAACGACGATGTCAACATGTCGCAGTCGTCCAACGATACGTTTCCCACCGCGACGCACGTCGCGGCCACCGAGTCCGCGGTGAAGGACCTCCTCCCCGCCCTCGACCACCTGCGCCTGGCCCTGCTCGACAAGTCCACCGAGTGGAAGACCGTCGTGAAGTCGGGCCGCACCCACCTCATGGACGCCGTCCCGGTGACCCTCGGCCAGGAGTTCGGCGGTTACGCCCGTCAGATGGAGGCGGGGATGGAGCGGGTCGTGGCCTGCCTTCCCCGGCTCGGTGAGCTGCCCATCGGCGGCACCGCGGTCGGAACGGGGCTCAATGCCCCCGACGGGTTCGGCCCGAGGGTCGTCGCCGAACTGGTCAAGGCGACGGGAGTCGACGCCCTCACACCGGCGAAGAACAGTTTCGAGGCGCAGGCGGCGCGGGACGGGCTGGTGGAGGCGTCCGGCGCGCTGCGCACGATCGCGGTGTCCCTGACCAAGATCGCCAACGACATCCGCTGGATGGGATCGGGGCCGCTCACCGGTCTCGGCGAGATCCGTCTCCCCGACCTGCAGCCCGGCAGTTCGATCATGCCCGGCAAGGTCAATCCGGTGCTCCCGGAGGCGGCCACCCAGGTCGCCGCTCAGGTGGTCGGCAACGATGCCGCGGTCGCGTGGGGCGGTGCCGCGGGCGCGTTCGAGCTCAACGTCTACATCCCGATGATGGCGCGGAACCTGCTCGAATCGTTGAAATTGCTGGCCAACGTCACGCGGCTGTTCGCCGACCGGTGCGTCGTGGGGCTCGTCGCGAACACCGAGCACCTCAAGACCCTCGCGGAATCGTCGCCGTCCATCGTGACGCCACTGAACTCCGCGATCGGGTACGAGGAGGCCGCGGCTGTCGCCAAGCAGGCGCTGAAGGAGAAGAAGACCATCCGCGAGACCGTCGTCGCCCGCGGTCTGATCGGCGACAAGCTGAGCGAGGAGGAACTCGACAAGCGTCTCGACGTGCTGGCGATGGCGAAGGTCAAGGACTGACCCGGCCGACGGAGAGGGCCCGCACTCGCCGGAGTGCGGGCCCTCTCGCGCAGAAGTCCTACAGCAGCGCGGACAGCTCGTCGCGGGCCTTCTCGCCCTCCGGGCCGAGATCGGTGCGCCCAGCGATGTTCCAGGAGCGAAGCAGCGGCGCGAACACCTTCTCCCCCTGCTGGGCGGGGTCGTAGATGCCGGCCTCGGCGAGCACGGCGGTGCTGTCGGTTCCGCCGGGCAGGGCCACGCTCGGCACGTCGAAGGCCTCGATCCGCGATGCGATGGCCCGCATCGTCTGGTCGGGTACCAGCTCGAACGCGGCCTCGACGATGTTCCGGTAGAACAGCGACTGCAGTTCGTCGTCCGTGGCCAGCCGCTCGGCGATCACGGCCACCAGCGGGTCCTCGCCGAGTGCTGCCGTGTTGTGATGACGCACCGCCGCGGCCTTCTCCTCGAACGCGGAGTTCGCGAGCATCTCGAGCAGGTGCATCGGCGGCATCGCGTAGCCGCGGACCATCTCGTCCATCCGGGCGCGCTCGAGGGCGACGGGGTCGACGGCGCGCGTCACCATCAGGTAGTTCCGGAGCACGATGGAGTGCCGGTTCTCCTCCGCAGTCCAGCGGCCCACCCAGCGCCACCACGGGCCCACCTGGGCGAGGTGCTTGGCGATCTCCCGGTGGTACGCGGGGACGTTGTCCGCCACCAGCACACCCACCGTCAGTGCGAGCGCCTCGACGTCGCTCAGGGTCGACTGATCTGCCGACCAATCCGTTCCACCCATGAACGCGAAGTTCTTGCCCTCGTCCCACGGGACCAGATCGTGCGGCTGCCAGCCGTCCGCCTCGGCGATGTGACGTGTGAGGTTTTCGTCCACCACCGGGGCCAGCTCACTGAGCAGCTGCGAGTCATTCTTTTCAATCGGCATCCGCACACCGTAGCGTCCGCGCCCGGGCGCCGGGTCGACCACTGGTGAATTCGACGGGAACAACGGCGGCGTTGTGACGAAAACAGCCTGGTCATGGGCTTGCAGTCGTTACGCTGGCAGTTCACGGTTACCCCGGGCCCGAGCAGAGGATCACCCATGCGCAGACAGCGGAACCTGACGATACTTCTGTCGGCTCTCGCGCTCGGCGGGTCACTGGTGACGGGTTGCGGCTCCGACGCAGACGACGCCGGTTCCGCCTCGACGTCCGGCGCGAACCCCACCTCGGAGTCGTCGCAACCGAACCCGGGGACGGTCGCGGGCGTCGATATCCCGGACGGTCAGATCGACGACGCCGTGGGCCGTCTCGACGACCTGGCGAACGAGCTGATGGAGAGTTCCGGACTGCCGGGCATGGCGGTCGCCGTCGTCCACGGTGGGCAGACCGTGTACGCGAAGGGATTCGGCGTGCGCGAGGCCGGCACCGATCAGAAGGTGGACGCCGACACCGTGTTCCAGCTGGCGTCGATGTCGAAATCGGTGGGGTCCACGGTGGTGGCCCACCAGGTCGATGCCGGTGTCGTCGGCTGGGACACTCCCGTGGTGTCCAAGTCGCCCGGTTTCGCCCTCGCGGACCCGTGGGTCACCGAGCACGTCACGGTGGGCGATCTGTACTCGCACCGGTCCGGGTTGCCCGACCATGCCGGCGATCTGCTCGAGGACCTGGGTTACAACCAGCAGCAGGTGCTCGACAAGCTCCGGCTCGAACCGCTGAACCCGTTCCGGATCACCTACGAGTACACCAACTTCGGCCTCACCGCGGCGGCGGAGGCCGTCGCGGCGGCGTCCGGGACGGACTGGGCCACGCTGTCCGAGCAGACGATCTACCAGCCGCTGGGGATGTCGTCCACGAGTTCGCGATTCGCCGACTATCAGGCCCGCAGCGACCGCGCTGTCGCGCACCAACTCGTCGACGGCAAGTACGTCGCCGACGCGGTACGCGACCCCGACGCGCAGTCCCCCGCAGGCGGGGTGAGCTCCTCCGTCAACGACATGGGCAAATGGCTGGCGATGCTGTTGGCCGACGGAACGTTCGAGGGCAAGGAGATCGTGTCACCCGAGGCACTGCTCCCCGCGGTCAGTCCTCAGATGGTGTCCAGCCCACCGCGGTCGATGGACAGCCGTCCGGGGTCGTACGGGTACGGGTTCAACGTCTCGACCACCCCGGCAGGGCGGGTTTCCCTCAGCCATTCGGGCGGGTTCCAGCTCGGGGTGGCGACGAATTTCGTCGCGATACCGTCCGCCGACGTCGCCATCGTCGCGCTGACCAACGGGTCGCCCATCGGCATCCCCGAGTCCCTCACCGCCGAGTTCGCCGACCTCGTGCAGTTCGGGGAGATCCGCGAGGACTGGAGGTCGTTGTACCGGCAGGCCATCGCGCCGATGGACGAGCCCGAGGGCAGTCTCGTCGGCCAGACGGCCCCCACGAACCCGGCACCGCCGCAGCCCCTCCCGACCTACGCAGGCACCTACGGCAACCCGTACTGGGGTCCCGCCGTCGTCACCGAGAGCAACGGTGCGCTGACGCTCCAACTCGGACCCGCCGGGCAGACCTTCCCACTCACCCACTGGGACGGCGACACCTTCACTTTCACACCCCGCGGTGAGAACGCCCCACCCGGAACCATCTCGAAGGCCACGTTCGCCGGCAACAACGTCACACTCGAGTTCTACGACACGGAAGGCCGGGGGACATTCGTCCGCTGAGCCGACACATCGACCGGGAGAAGATCATGAGCACGAACTCGCACGCACCCACGGGAACCGCTCGAACGGACACGGCAGATGTCCAGGTGGTCCGGGCATTCCTGGACGCACTCGTCGCCGGCGACCCGGACGCCGCGCAGCAGTATCTGCACCAGGACATCGTGTGGCACAACGTGTCCCTGCCCAAGATCCGCGGCCTCGGCTCCGTCACGCGGATACTCCGCGGAATGAGCCGCCCCGGTGTCGGATTCGACGTGCGCCTGCACCACATCGCCGGCGACGGTACGGCCGTGCTGACCGAACGCACGGACGTCCTGATCTACAAGCGGCTGCGCAGCGAATTCTGGGTGTGCGGCACGTTCGAGATGAAGGACGGCAAGATCGCCGTCTGGCGCGACTACTTCAGCAACCGAGACTTCCTGTGGGGCACGCTCAAAGGTATCGTGCGCGCCTTCTGACGTTTCCGCCCGATGTCGCACGGACCGTGCGACATCGGGCGGATCACGCTGCGGGGCAGGCGCCTACGGCGTCGGCCCAAACTCCTCCAGCATCTCCGTCACGAGCGCCGCGATCGGCGAACGCTCACTGCGCGTCAACGTGATGTGCGCGAACAGCGGATGCCCCTTGAGCTTCTCGATCACCGCGGCCACACCGTCGTGACGTCCGACCCTCAGGTTGTCGCGCTGCGCGACGTCGTGAGTGAGGATCACCCGGGAGCCGGTGCCGAGCCGGGAGAGCACCGTGAGCAGCACGTTGCGTTCCAGGGACTGCGCCTCGTCCACGATCACGAACGAATCGTGCAGTGACCGGCCGCGAATATGCGTGAGTGGCAACACTTCCAGCATGCCGCGGCTGATCACCTCGTCCATCACCTCGGTGCTGGCGAGGCCGTCGAGAGTGTCGAAGACCGCCTGGGCCCACGGGCCCATCTTCTCGCTCTCACTACCCGGCAGGTAGCCGAGTTCCTGCCCACCCACCGCGTAGAGCGGCCGGAAGACAACGACTTTCCGCTGGGTACGGCGCTCGAGCACCGCCTCCAGCCCCGCCGTCAACGCCAACGCCGACTTGCCGGTGCCCGCCTTGCCGCCCAGCGACACGATGCCCACACTGTCGTCCAGCAGGATGTCCAGGGCGATCCGCTGCTCGGCCGAACGTCCGTGCAGACCGAATGCCTCACGCTCCCCCCGGACCAACTGCACCCGCTTGTCGGCGTTCACCCGGCCCAGTGCGCTCGACGAACCGCCCAGCAGCCGAATACCCGTGTGGCACGGAAGTTCCCGAGCCTCCTCCAGATCGACGACACCCTCGGAGAACAGTTCGTCGATCGACKAGGACGCCACATCCAGTTCGGTCATACCCGTCCAACCGGACGGAACGACGTCGTGGGCGTGGTACTCGTCGGCGGGAAGACCCACCGCACCGGCCTTCACACGCAGCGGGATATCCTTGCTGACCAGGACGACGTCACCGCCCTCGGCCTCGAGGTTCAGGGCGCAGGCCAGGATCCTCGAATCGTTGCTGTCCGTGCGGAATCCGACCGGGAGAACCGACGGGTCGGTGTGGTTCAGCTCGACCTGCAGGGTGCCGCCCTCGGTGCCGATCGGCACGGGCTGGTCGAGACGACCGTACTCCAGACGGAGGTCGTCGAGCATGCGCAGCGATTCTCTTGCGAACCATCCCAACTCGTGGTGGTGCCGCTTCCCTTCGAGCTCGCTGATCACGACGAGGGGAAGCACCACACGGTGCTCGGCGAACCTGGTGACGGCCCAGGGGTCGGACAGCAGTACGGAGGTGTCGAGTACGAATGTACGAACTGCAGAATCCGACGATTTCCTGGGGGCGGCGGACGAACGTCCGACGCGGGCTGAGACGGAGCGTGAAGCAGTCACGTTGGCTCCTAGGTCTGCGTGGCACCCACGCAAACTCGGTTCGCTGGACCGGTCCGTCCCTGGTGTGTCACCACACGAGGGCCGGGCGCCGGCCCCCTCGCACTGAGTGTGTCAGCCACGATCAGGACCTCCCGTACAAGCAACTTCCCCGCTGCCTGTTACCCCCGACGGTACTGCCAAACACGCCGGACGGCCGTGCGAGCGGCGGGCGTGTCGGTGAACATCAAGTTACGCGGAGGCGCCTGCGGCGCCCGTGCGTGGTTAACGAGTCCTTGCACTCGCAGGCCACGCACGGGCGGTGGAGCCGCCTAGATCAGGCGCCAGTCCTCGAGTCCCTCGTACAGCGGGAAGTCGGCGGCGAGCTTGGACACGCGAGACTTCAGCGTCTCGACGTCGGACGATCCGGCGAGTGCGGTGCCGATGATGTCGGCGACCTCGGTGAACTGCTCGTCCCCGAATCCACGCGATGCGAGCGCCGCGGTGCCGATCCGGAGGCCGGACGTGACCATCGGCGGGCGCGGGTCGAACGGCACCGCGTTGCGGTTGACGGTGATGCCGACCTCGTGGAGAAGGTCCTCACCCTGCTGGCCGTCGAGCTGCGAGTTGCGCAGGTCGACGAGCACGAGGTGCACGTCGGTGCCGCCGGTGAGGACGCTGACACCCTTGTCGACGACATCGGCGCCGGTCAGACGCTCGGCGAGGATCTTGGCGCCGGTCAGGGTGCGCTGCTGACGGTCCTTGAACTCCTCGGTGCCCGCGATCTTCAGGGAGACTGCCTTGGCGGCGATGGCGTGCATCAGCGGCCCGCCCTGCTGGCCGGGGAAGACGGCGGAGTTGAGCTTCTTCGCCCACTCCTGCTTGGCGAGGATCAGGCCGGAGCGCGGCCCGCCGAGCGTCTTGTGGACGGTGCTGGACACGACGTCGGCGTAGGGCACGGGCGACGGGTGCAGCCCGGCAGCGACCAGGCCCGCGAAGTGCGCCATGTCGACCCACAGGTACGCGCCGACCTCGTCGGCGATCGACCGGAACGCGGCGAAGTCCTCGTGACGCGGGTACGCGGACCAGCCGGCGACGATGACCTTCGGCTGCGCGGCGACAGCGATCTTGCGGACCTCGTCCATGTCGATGCGGTGGTCTTCCTTGCTGACCCCGTACGACTCGACGTCGTAGAGCTTGCCGGAGAAGTTCAGCTTCATGCCGTGCGTGAGGTGGCCGCCGTGCGCCAGGTCGAGGCCGAGGAGCTTCTCACCCGGGTTCATCAGGGCCATCAGGACCGCCGCGTTGGCCTGTGCGCCGGAGTGCGGCTGGACGTTCGCGAAGTCGGCGCCGAACAGTTCCTTGGCGCGGGTGCGGGCGAGATCCTCGATGACGTCGACGTGCTCGCAGCCGCCGTAGTAGCGGCGTCCCGGGTATCCCTCGGCGTACTTGTTGGTGAGGACGCTGCCCTGAGCCTGGAGGACCGCGCGGGGAACGAAGTTCTCCGACGCGATCATCTCCAGCGTGTCGCGCTGACGGGCCAGCTCACCTGCCATGGCCTGGGCGACTTCGGGGTCGAGTTCGGCGAGGGGGGCCGTGTTGACGTCGGTACCGGGCACAGCGGTCATCGAGGGATCTCCAAGCTGGATGCGGAAACGAATGCTCCCAGTCTACGAAGTATCCGTGAGGACTTCCTAACCGCCCGCGGTGAGGTACCCCTCACCGGCGCGCAGGACGCTGGGAACGAGCGGCTCGTCGAGCAGTCGACGGAACCGCTCCGACCGCTCCGCGCCGACGGGCACCTGGGCCAGCCAGCCGCCGAGCAGGCGGTATCCCTCCACGTAGGTGCTGGTGTACGCCCGCCACAGCGGCGAGGACAGGAACCGCAGCGACTGCCGGGCCCGCTCGGGGGTCGACAGACTCCACCGCTGCAGGAACGCCGCGACGTCGTCGTGGCTGCGACCCTCGTCGTGCAGCATCATCGCCGCGTCCTGCCGCACACCGAGCAGCTGCCCGGACGCCCCGGACAAACGTTGCGCCTGCTCACCGTCGAATCGCAGGCCGAGGTCGGCGTAGATTTCCTGCGCCCACAGCCCCCAGTCGGACCCGACGATCGATTCGAGCGCGAGGTCCGCGAGGCCCTCGGCCATCAGGCACTGCGGGGTGTTGACGACGAACAACGTCTGCTCGCGCTGTCCCGACCCGACGAGTCCGGCTTCCTTGCGGCAGTGCTCGGTGTGGTGGCCGGGGTACGACTCGTGCGCGATCAGCCGCGGCAGGTTCGACATGTGCTGCTCGAGGTCGGAGTTGATCGCGACCCGGGACCGGTAGTCGCCGAGGTAGTAGTTGAACCCCGACCACGGCTTGTCGCCCACCACCTCGTACTCCACGACCTCCGAGTCGGGCAGTGCGTAATGCTCCCGCACGAGGTCGCGCAGGGCACTCGAGAAGGCGTCGACACATTCCTGCAACCGGTCCGCGGGGATCTCGTCCTTCGCGCGGTGGGCCTGGATGCGTTCGGCGAGCGGCCCCGTTCCGGGCAGCACGGCGTCCATCTTGCGGTGCGCCTCCCGGTACTGCTCCTCGTCGCCGCGTTCGATGCGGACGTCGAAGTACGCCTCGACCTCGTCGACGAAACCGACGTCGTCGCCCGCGAACTTTCGCCCCGAGCATTCGAGGGCACGGAGATGGACGTCGAGGAACCGGGTCCGCTCCTCGGACAATCCGGCCGACGGCAATTCCGCGCGGAGGTTCGCCGCCGTGCGCGCGAGGTCGCGCGGATCGGGCTTCGGCGCGTTCTCCACCTGCCTGCGCAGCGCGGGATCGCCGGTATACGCGTCGACGAATCCTTCCTCCAGCCGGTCGAAACCCAGCCCGAGCAGCAAGTATTCGCGTACGAACGAAACGGATTCCATGCCGTCCGACCTTAGTCGCAGACGCGTGTTCCCGACCCGCCGACAGCGCAGCCTGTGGCACCAAGCACAATCCGACTATGCAACCGCTACTCGCCAGCGCAACGACGACGGCAGAGATTCTGGGCATGGACCGCTCACTCCCCCGTGTACCCGAGTGTGAGCGGAACTGATGGCGCGGACGAGCGAGTCCAGTCCGTACGTCGAATTCGACCGGAAGCAGTGGCGCACACTGCGTAAGTCGACGCCACTCGTCCTGACCGAGGAAGAGCTGTACGGACTGCGGGGCCTCGGCGAGCAGATCGACCTCGAAGAGGTCGCGGAGGTGTACCTGCCGCTGTCGCGTCTCATCCACCTGCAGGTCGCGGCCAGGCAGCGACTGTTCGCCGCGACCGCGACGTTCCTCGGCGAGAAGCACCCCGACCAGCAGGTGCCGTTCGTGATCGGCGTCGCCGGCAGTGTGGCGGTCGGCAAATCCACCACGGCCCGTGTCCTCCAGGCCCTCCTCGCGCGGTGGGAGCACCACCCGCGCGTCGACCTGGTGACGACGGACGGCTTCCTGTATCCGACGGCCGAACTGAACCGCCGTGGGATCATGCACCGCAAGGGCTTTCCCGAGAGTTACGACCGCCGGAAGTTGCTGCGGTTCGTCACCGAGGTGAAGTCGGGGGCAGAGGAAGTGGCCGCACCGGTCTATTCACACATCTCGTACGACATCATCCCGGGCCAGTACCACCTGATCCGGCAGCCCGACATCCTCATCATCGAGGGTCTCAACGTGCTGCAGACCGGACCACGGCTGATGGTGTCGGATCTGTTCGACTTCTCGATCTACGTCGACGCCCGCATCGAGGACATCGAGAACTGGTACATCCAGCGTTTTCTCGCGCTGCGGAAGACGTCGTTCTCCGACCCCGACGCGCACTTCCACCACTATGCGGGATTGTCCGACCGGGACGCGACGGCTGCCGCTCAGGAGATCTGGCACAACATCAACCGGCCGAACCTCGTGGAGAACATCTTGCCGACGCGTCCGCGTGCCACGCTCGTGCTGCGCAAGGACGCCAATCATTCGATCAACCGGCTGCGGCTGCGGAAGCTGTAGGTGAGTGGCGAAGTGTGTTCCGGCACGCTTCGCCACTCACGTCAGACGCCGAAGCGGCGGTGCCGGGCGGCGTAGTCGCGGAGCGCGCGGAGGAAGTCGACGCGGCGGAACTCGGGCCAGTACGCCTCGGTGAACCAGATCTCGGAATAGGCGCTCTGCCACAGCAGGAACCCCGACAGCCGCTGCTCCCCCGACGTGCGGATCACGAGGTCGGGGTCGGGCTGGCCGGACGTGTAGAGGTGACCGTCGATGCCGTCGACTGTGATCGATTTCACCAGTTCGTCCCCCGACAGTCCCGCGAGGAGTTTCTCGCTCAGCAGCGACTGCACGGCGTCGGCGATCTCCTGGCGGCCGCCGTAGCCGATCGCGACGTTGACGTGGGTGCCGGTGCGCCCCTCGGTCCCGGCAGCCGCGTCACGCAGACGGCGGGACTGTTCGGAGGGCAGGAGGTCGAGGGCGCCGACGATCTTGACGCTCCAGTTCTTGTCGGGGCCGGAGATCTCCTCGACGACATCCGTGATGATCTCGAGCAGGGTGTCGAGTTCCCCGGGGTCGCGGCGCAGGTTCTCGGTGGACAGCAGGTAGATGGTGGCCATCTCGATGCCCGCGGCGTCGCACCACCCGAGCATCTCGGAGATCTTCAGGGCACCCATGCGGTGGCCGTGACTGACGTCCTCGAAGCCGTTTTCCCGGGCCCACCGCCGGTTGCCGTCGCACATCACGGCAATGTGCCGAGGGTGCTGTAGACCGTCGAGCCGCTTCAGTAGCCGACGCTCGTAGATGCTGTACAGCAGTCCTCGCGCACTCACCTGGAGATCACCATGACACGCAAGAGTACGCCGCACCCGAAGGTGATCCGCGACGGCCGTCACACAGCACACGGCTTGCCGCTACCGACGGGTACGCTCTCACCACAAGCTAACCTACGGTTGCGTAGGTTAGCGCCACGCACAGCGAGAAGAGGTGTTCAGTGACCGCTTTCGGCCTCGACGAACTGCCCGTCAAACCCCGATTGCGAGGGTGGATCCACCTGTGGGCGTTCGGCGTCTCCGTGATCGCCGGCATCGTCCTCGTCACACTGTCGGGCACCCAGGTGTCCGGGAAAGCGGCGCTCGCCACCGCCGTCTACAGCCTCACGGTGTGCGGTGTGTTCGGGGTCAGCGCCACCTACCACCGCATCCACTGGAACACCGTCAAGGCCCGCACGTGGATGAAACGCGCGGACCACTCGATGATCTTCCTGTTCATCGCCGGCAGCTACACCCCGTTCGCGGTCCTGGGGCTTCCGCCCGACACGGGCCGGACGCTGCTGATCGTCGTGTGGGCGGGGGCGCTCGCCGGGGTCGCACTGAAAATGCTGTGGCCGACGGCACCGCGCTGGGTCGGGGTGCCGCTCTACCTGCTGCTCGGCTGGGCCATCGTGCCGGTCGCACCCGAACTGACGCACGAGGTCGGCGTCGTCCCGATGGTGCTGCTGCTGATCGGCGGCATCCTGTACTCGGTGGGCGCGATCCTCTACGCCACCAAGTGGCCCAACCCCTGGCCGACCACGTTCGGTCATCACGAGTTCTTCCACGCCGCCACCGTCATCGCGGCCCTGTGCCACTACATCGCCGTGTGGCTGGTGGTGTTCCGCTAGGCCGGACTACCGGCTCAACGCGACACCCAGGTCCTCGATCGTCGTCACCGGGCGGTCGCACACGAACCCGCGGCACACGTACGCCGCGGACGCGCCGCCGACCAGCGGCCGGTCGGCGAGCAGCGGTGACGAGTCCGGTGCGCCGCCTACCACGACGGCACCACCGGGAGCGAGTCTGCGCGCCTCCCGGAGCAGGGCGGAATCGCCGTCGGTTGCGACGGCCACCTGGATCGGGCCGCGCACCGACGCCTCCGCCACTGCGAGCCAGTGCCCGGCCGATCGCGGTGCGCGCTCCAGAAGCAGTGCCACCCGGTCGAGCGATTCGGCGGCCGCGGTCGCGTACCGTCCCGACGCCTCCGCGTCGGCCACCGCAGCCGCGGTGAGCAGCGCCTCGACCAGACACGACGCCCCGGACGGCGTCGCACCGTCGACCGGGTCGCGGGGACGGGTCACCAGGGACTCGGCGTCGTCGGCGGTGTCGAACCAGCTTCCCGGCCGCTCGTCGTCGGCGAAATGGATCAGGGCGCGGTCCAGCAGCGCCTGCGCGTGCGTCAGCCACTCACTGTCGCCGGTCGCCTGATACAGCGCGAGGAGGCCCGTCGCCAGGCAGGCGTAGTCCTCGAGTACCCCCGCCGATTCGCCCACCGACGTTCCCAGGGACGCCCTCCGCAGGCGCCCGTCGACGACGTGCAATCCCAGCACCGCACGCGCGCAGTCGGCGGCCGCGGCCACCCACTCCGGCCTGCCGAGCCCGGCACCGGCCTCGGCGAGCGCGGTGATCGTGAGTCCGTTCCAGGCGGTGACCACCTTGTCGTCGCGTCCCGGCTGCGGCCGCATCGCACGCCGGGCGAGCAGCGTGCCCCGGATCCGGCGCCAGCGGTCCCAGTCGTCCGGATCGTGCGGAAGCTGCAGGACGGACGTGCCCGCCTCGAACGTCCCGTCCGCAGTCACCGCGAACACCCGGGCCGCCCACTCCCCGTCCTCGGTCCCGAGGATCTCGACGAGCTGCCCAGGGGTCCACACGTACGTGAGTCCCTCGACACCCTCCGTGTCGGCGTCGAGGGCGGACGCGAACGACCCGTTGTCGGTGCGCAGATCGCGCAGCAGGAACTCGACGGTCTCCTCGGTGACCCGGACGGCCAGGTCCGAGCCCGTGCGCCGGCCCAGGTGCGCGTACGCGCGCAGCAGCTGGGCGTTGTCGTAGAGCATCTTCTCGAAGTGCGGCACCACCCACGCGGCGTCGACCGAATAGCGGGCGAAACCGCCGCCGAGCTGGTCGTAGATGCCGCCGCGCGCCATCGCCGACGCCGTCCGCGCCACGACGCCGAGCACCTCCTCGGCACCGGACCGCTCGTACGTGCGCAGCAGGCCTTCCATCAGCGCGGACGGCGGAAACTTGGGGGCTCCGCCGAACCCGCCGCGGTCGGCGTCCTCGTCCCGCAGCACGGCTCCGGCGGCCGCATCCAGCAGGGCCGCGTCCACTCGGACATCACCCTCGGGGATGCCGCCGGCTCCCCGCCGCAGTTCGGCGACCACCGAGGCGGCCGCGTCGTCGACGTCACCGCGGCGGTCCCGCCACGTGTCGGCGATGGCGCTCAGCAGCTGGGTGAACGACGGCATGCCGCCGCGCGGCTCGGCCGGGTAGTAGGTGCCGCAGTAGAACGGGGCGCCGTCGGGAGTGAGGAAGCACGTCATCGGCCAGCCACCCTGACCGGTCATCGCGACGGTGGCGTTCATGTACACGGCATCGAGGTCGGGACGCTCCTCACGGTCGACCTTGACGCACACGAAATGCTCGTTCATCAGCGACGCCACCGCCTCGTCCTCGAAGGACTCGTGGGCCATCACGTGGCACCAGTGGCACGCCGAGTATCCGATCGACAACAGGATCGGGACGTCCCGCTCGCGCGCCCACTCGGTCGCCTCCGGACCCCACTGCTGCCAGTGCACGGGGTTGGCGGCGTGCTGTCGCAGATAGGGGCTGGTGGACCCACCGAGTGTGTTCTGTGCGCGTGGGTCCATCTCCAGCTCCTGTTCGACTATTTCTGCAGGTTGGGTGGGGTGTCCGTGGGCTTCGGCGGTTCGGTGCTGCTCGCCCCGCCACCGTGGATCGCGCCGCGGTCGGTGCCCTCGTCCACTTCCTGGTCCGGTTCGGGATGCTCCGGCTCGAACGTCTCGGGCAGATTCTTGAGCTWCTTGTTCATCGAACGCACCAGCAGCACCACACCCGCGAGCAGCGCGAGAATGACGACGAGGCCGATGGGCGACGCCTTGCCGAACTCGGGGCCCGACGGGGTGCTCGGCGTCTGCGCCAGGACGTCCGCCGTGCCGGCCAACAGGTTCACGGTCAACGCATTCACGGCTGTCCGTCCTCGGTGATGCCCGCGAACAGGTCGTTCTCCGGGATGGAGGTGGTGACCCGGGTCTTGGCGAGTTCGAATTCCTCGGTCGGCCAGATCTTCTGCTGGATTTCCAGCGGAACCGCGAAGAACGAGCCGTTCGGATCGATCTGCGTCGCGTGGGCCCGCAACGCGTCGTCACGCTGCGGGAAGTAGTCGCCGCACGTGATCTGGGTGGTGACGCGTGCCATCAGGTCGCCCTGCTCGGTCTTCCACTTCTTGAGCCACTCGGCCATCGGGAACTCTTCGCCCCGGCGGTCGTACTCCTCCTGGAACTGCAGCAGACGCTTCCGGATGAAGCCGTGCGAGTAGTAGACCTTCTGCACCTTCCATGGTTCCCCGGCGTCGGGGAACCGCTCCGGGTCGGCAGCGGCCTCGTACGCGGCCATCGACACCTCGTGGCAGCGGATGTGATCGGGGTGCGGGTAGCCGCCGTTCTCGTCGTACGTGGTCATGACGTGCGGACGGAACTCGCGGATCACCCGCACCAGGGCCTCGGTCGACTCCTCGAGCGGAACGAGCGCGAAGCAGCCCTCCGGCAGCGGCGGCTTCGGGTCGCCCTCGGGCAGACCGGAGTCGACGAATCCCAGCCACTGGTGCTGGACTCCGAGGATGCGCGCGGCCTCGGCCATCTCCTCGATGCGGACCTCGTGGATGCGGTCACGCACCCCGGGCACGTCCATCGCGGGGTTGAGGATGTCGCCACGTTCACCCCCGGTCAACGTCACGACCTTCACTTCGTTGCCCTCTGCGGCGTAACGGGCCGTTGTCGCGGCACCCTTGCTCGACTCGTCGTCGGGATGGGCATGGACGGCCATGAGCCGGAATCCGCTCACGTATTCGTTCACCTCAACTTCGCCAGTAGCCGTTGCCGGCTTGTCCGTGTCGCGCGCTCTCGCCCTCCGCCATCACTGACGGCGCACTGACGCACGTCCTCTATAGTTCCACCCGAGAGTTCCGCTTGCAGCCGTGCCCCCGCTCGAGTGCTGTGAGTTACGTGGAACCGGAGCTGTACGAGAGTTGAGAGATGACGAGAACGCTTCCCCCGGGCCGATACACAGCCGCAGCAAAGCCTGCGCGCCCGAAGCGCTGGCTCGTGTGGGCGCTGACCGCGGCGGTCGTGGTCGTCGGTGTGATCGTGGCGTTCGTCGCCTACGACAAGTTCGCCGACTCCGAGATCGACAGTGAGGCCACGTCGTTCGATCTGGTGAGTGATTCGCAGCTGGACATCACGTTCACCGTCACCCGCGAGGATCCGTCACAGGCGGCGGTCTGCATCGTCCGCTCCCGGTCCAAGGACGGTTCCGAGACCGGTCGGCGCGAGGTCTACATCGCCGGTGGCGAGGACCAGACGGTGAAAGTCACCGCCCCCGTCTACACGTCCCGCCCGCCCGCGATGGGCGACATCTACGGCTGCAGCCTGGACGTTCCCGCCTATCTGACCCGCGGCTGACACCGGCGCACCCGAGCGACCGTTCGGGTTATTCGGGGTTTGCGCTCCCCGATCGTGCTAGAATCGCCTGGTACACGGTTCCGGTTTGGAACCGTGTATTGCTGCATTGGCGGCAAGGCGGAAATCGAACGGCCCCGGCCCTAAGATTCCGCCGAGCCGTTGATCACTGCTGTTGCAGTGGTCTGTCGAGGGAGCCCGGCGGCTCCAACTACGAGGGAGTGATCGAGATGACCGAGACCCAGGTGACCTGGCTGACCCAGGAGTCACATGACAGGCTCAAGAGCGAACTCGACCAGCTCATTGCCAATCGTCCGGTCATCGCCGCCGAGATCAACGAGCGTCGCGAAGAGGGCGATCTGAAGGAGAACGGTGGCTACCACGCAGCCCGCGAAGAGCAGGGTCAGCAGGAGGCACGCATCCGCCAGCTTCAGGAACTCCTGAACAGCGCGAAGGTCGGCGAAGCGCCCACCCAGTCCGGTGTCGCACTGCCCGGTTCCGTGGTGAAGGTGTACTACGACGGCGACGAGAAAGACACCGAAACGTTCCTGATCGCCACCCGCGAAGAGGGTGCACGCGACAACAAGCTCGAGGTCTACTCCCCCAACTCCCCGCTGGGTGGGGCACTGCTCGAGGCGAAGGTCGGCGAAACCCGCGAATACACGCTGCCCAACGGCAGCAGCATGAAGGTGACGCTCGTCAGCGCGGAGCCGTACCACAGCTGATCTCGGATCCACCGCCGAAAACTCCGGTCCGGGCCCAGTGCCCGGGCCGGAGTTTTCTGCTGTGACGCCCGGGATCAGAAGACCCTGCGGGCCTTCATGTCGGCGAACACGGGGCCGATGCGCACCACGTCACCCGTCGTCGGGGCGTGCAGCATCTGGCCGTTCCCGACATAGATCGCCACGTGTCCCGGTCCACCCGACTGCCAGTTACCGAACAGCAGGTCACCGGGCCTGGCCTGCGACAGCGGCACCTCCACACCCACATGCCACTGCGTTTCCGACGTGCGGGGCAGTTTGACGCCGGTTGCGGCGTACACAGCGAACGAGGTCAGTCCGGAGCAGTCGAAACCGCCGCCGGACGGTCCGTTGATGTTGCCGCCGCCCCACACGTACGGCAGCCCGATGAACCGCATGGCCGCCTCGACGACGCGGCTCGTGTCACCGGCGGCCGCACCGTAGAAGAACGGCGACAGCATCCGCGCGAACGACTCCTCCAGCGATCGGATCCGCGCGACGTACGGCTGCGTTTCGTGCTCGTAGTCGAACTTGCCTGCGGGCATGCCACCGGCGGTCCGGACCGCACCCGCCCCGGCGTTGTAGGCGGCGATCGTAAGGTCGAGGGTGTCACCCCTGACCACACCTTCCTTCTTCCAGCCCYCGATCTGCCCGAACAGGTCGCACAGCATCTGACCGGACGCCATCATCGGGTCGGCGACGCCGTTGATGTCGACCTTGCCGTCGCCGTCCGCGTCCTTGCCGTACTTGGCCCAGGCCGGGGGCATGAACTGGCCGGGTCCGCGGGCGCCCGCCCGGGACACCGGTGAGTTCGCGCCGTAGCGGAAACCGTTCTCGACGGAGTACAGGGCCGCCAGGGTCGGCGGCTTGATGCCCTCGCACAATGACCCGGCCTTGCGGATCCACGGAGCGAAGACGGCGACGGCGCCGACCGGCGCGAGCGAGACACCGGGGAAGCCGGCGGGGACGGACGGGATCAGCGATCCGAGTCCGCTGATCAGGGCCGGGACCCCGGGCAGAGCGGCGAGGCCCCCGATCGCCGTGCCGACGTCGGGGGCGCTCATCGCGGGCGGCTGGTCGAGTGGAGTGTCCGGGAGTGCCAGTGGGGGAACCGGGGCGGGCGGCGGCGCCGCCTCGACGGCGGGCGGCGGTGGAATGTAGGGGTCGGTTGCCTGCTTCACCACATCCGAGGCCTGGGCCACCATCTGCTCGGCCTGCACGCGGGCCGGTTCCGGGAGGGTCGATATCGCGTCGTTTACTTGTTTCTGAACGTCGGGTGAGGCCTGCTCGACCACCTGAATTGCTTCGGCTGCTTGATCTTTCACCGGCTGCGGTATGTCCGCTCCCTGAACGATTGCCCCCGCTGCGGTGGTGATCGCCACGATGATCGCCGCTGCATCAACTGACATACGTGCGCTCCTCCTCCTCGGTGCACCTAACCGAGTGAGTTCACGTTACGACGGGGCACAGCAGGTGCGAGGCGATTCTGCGGGATTGATCCGTTTCCTACCGTGACCTGCGGGAGCGCGGCACCTGGCGAATCACGTCGCCTCGGTCACCCACGCACCGGCACGAAACGTTCGCTGAGGATCGCGACCAGGTCGGCCGGATCCGTGGTCTCGTCGTCCAACATCTCGAGGAGTGTCGTGCGCTGAGCCGGCGCGATCGGTTCGATTTCTCCGAAGATCTGCCATGTGTCACCCGCAGGGACGACGCGGGCACAGATCAGATTCCCGACGTGCAATTGCCGGCTCGCGGTACGTTCCCTGATCGCGTGCAGGTCACCGGTGCGCAGGTCCCGCGGTGTCAGACCCACACCCGGCCGGACCTCCTCCACCTCGTGCACCGACCGTTCGATCTCCTGCCACTGCCGTGCGAGTGCTAACTCGTCCGGGGGCAGCAAGTCGCCACGGCTGTCGACGAAGTCGGTGAACGCACCGCCTTCGAACAGCGCGACGTCGGCAACCAGCGGGTCGTCCAACGCCTCGAACAGCGCTTCCTCACCCACCCAGTACTCGGACCGAATTTCGGCGAACTCCAAGATCCGATCCCGCCAGCCGAGCTCCTCCGCGTGCAGCTTCGACTTCTGGTACAGCCACGCGGCCCGCTCGGACAACGGATGGTCGCCCTTTCCGAGGTGACATATCTTGTACTTCTTCCCCGACCCGCACCAGCAGGGATGGTTTCGGCCCAGTCCCGGCCTGGGAGTCGGCTGACTGTCTCGTCCGCGAACCTGTCCGCGCCCTCGTCCGCGACCGAGAACTCGAATCCATCGACGTCGGGCTCCCCGGATGCGAGGTGCAGGATCGGCTCGAAATCCTCCACCTCCACGACGTCGGCCGAGATCTCCCGCGCGGTGAGGCGGTGTGTGAGGACGCGGCCCGCGAGCAGAACGTCGAGTGCGACCTTTCGGTCGTCGGGGAGAATCCCGAGAAGCCGCGCGTCGAAGTCCTCGACGAATTCGATCAGCTCGTCGATGTCTCCCCTACCCGAATCCGCAAGCGCGACCGTCAGCTCCCGGTCGGAAAGGGGGCCGCGCTCCCGCAGCAAACCCATAGCGGCATCGAGCAGTTCGTCATGGTCTGCGATCACGGATCCGATCGTAGTGACGACTCCGTCACGCCGACGGCTGTCCGGCACGACTGCGCACAACTGCATGTGACACGCCGGGCGTGCGCTGCACTAGTGCGCACTCGGCGAGGAGAGACAGATTCTTCCCAGGTTGTTCTAAGGTTCTTCGGGGAAGCTGGTCGGCATGAGTGAAGACCGACGGATTTCCCGCCTGCTTCCCGTTCGCCGCGTCCTGGCGGCAGCCGGAATCGCCGGACTGGTCGCCGGTGGTGGTATGGCGGCGGCAGCGGACCCCGCGACCCCCGATTCGACGGTGGCCGCGCCCCTCGTCTCGGCCGGATTCGGCACTCCGGACGCCGTGTCCAGCGGTTCCTGACATCGCGCGACCGGAGAACCACCACATGACCAGCGCACGCAGCGCAACCGAATGGTCCACCTGGGGTGTGCACGCACGCATCGTCGTCACCGACCCCGACGCCCTGAGCTCGGCGTCGAACCTGATCCGCGGTTACCTCGCGGCCGCCGATGCCGCCGTCAACCGGGACCGCGCGGACGCCGAGATCCGCTCGCTCGACGAGGGCCCGAACACGGTCACCCCGATGTTCGCCCGGTTCCTCACCGACGCCCTCGCCGCAGCGCGGACCACGGAGGGCGCACTCGACCCCACGGCGTCGGCCCCCGCACCCCAGTCGTGGCGGTCGATCACCGTCGACGGCACCGAGGTCACGCTCCCCGCCGGGGTGGAACTCGACCTGACGGCCACCGCGCGGGCGAGTTCCGCCGACCACTGCGCATCGACGACGGCGGAACTTCTCGGGTGTGGCGTCCTGGTGGCGCTCGGCGGAGACATCGCCACCGCCGGGACCACACCACCGGGCGGCTGGCAGGTCCAGGTCCAGGACCTGCCGGGCGACCCCACCTGCCAGGTGTCGATCCCGTCGGGTGCGGCCGTGGCGACCGCCAGCACCGTCAAGCCGCTGCACCCCGACTCGATCTCGTTGTGGCGGACCGTGTCCGTGGTGGCCGGGTCGTGCACCACCGCGCACGCGTCCAGCACGGCCGCGGTCGGGATGGGCGGCGGTGCGATCGACTGGCTCACCAACCTCGAGCTGCCTGCCCGGCTGGTGGATCAGGAGTTCCGGGTGACCACCCTGGGCGGGTGGCCGAGCTAGGTCCGCCTACTCCTGCAGGCGAACCGCGTACTGGGCGTCGCGCAGGGCGTCGAGGAGATCCTGCCGGTGGCCGGGACCACGGGTCTCGACGGTGAGGAACACCTCCACCTCGTCGAGCGCGAGCGCACCGCCGGTGCGAGAGTGGACGACGTCCACCACACTGGCGCCGTTGCCGCTGATCACGCCGAGGAGACTGACCAGACCACCCGGTCGGTCCGGAATGGTCACGTGCACACCGAGATACCGTCCGGCCGCCCGGAGACCGTGATTGACGACGTGGGTGAGCAGCAACGGGTCGATGTTGCCGCCGGACAGCACCGCGCACACCTTCCCGGTGAGTCCCAGCTCGTCCGTCGAGCAGCTGATCAACGCGGCCACCGCCGCCGCGCCCGCAGGCTCCACGATGAGCTTCGCGCGTTCGAGGCACAGCAGCAGCGCCCGGGACAGGGCGTCCTCGCTGACCGTGACGATGGCGTCGACCTGCGAGCCGACGTGGGCGAAGGGCACGTCGCCGGGCCGGCCGACTGCGATGCCGTCGGCCATGGTCGACATGGTCTCCAGCGGTATCGGGCGGCCCTCCGCCAGCGAACGCGGCCAGGCGGCCGCCTGCTCGGCCTGGACGCCGACGATCCGCACGTCCGGCCGGGTGGCTTTGACCGCCGCGGCGATGCCCGCGATCAGCCCACCGCCGCCGGTCGGGACGACGAGGGTGCCGACGTCGGGTTCCTGCTCGAGGATCTCGAGCCCGACGGTCCCCTGCCCGGCGACGATGTCGACGTGATCGAAGGGATGGATGAGGACGGCRCCGGTCTCGTCCGCGAACTCCTTCGCGGCGACGAGCGCGTCGTCCACGGTGTCGCCGGTCAAGTGGACGGTGGCGCCGTACGCCCTGGTGGCGACGAGTTTCGGCAGGGGTGCGCCGGTGGGCATGAACACGGTGGACGGGATGCCCAGTTCCGTGGCMGCCCAGGCCACGCCCTGCGCGTGATTGCCGGCGCTGGCCGCCACGACCCCGCAAGCCCGTTCCGCGACCGACAGATTCGCGATCCGGTTGTACGCACCGCGCGGTTTGAAAGACCCTGTGCGCTGCAAGTTCTCGCACTTCAACGACACGACGTGCCCGCAGCGTTCCGACAGCGCCCGGGACGCGATCACCGGCGTCCGGCGCATGACGGGGTCCAGCAGCTTACGAGCTGCTCTGATCTGATCCAGCGTGACAGGCTCCACGCGGGCCAGCATAAGGCCTTCGGCCCGTGCGCCTTTTTGGTAGCGGCGGCAACCAAAAAGGCGCACGGGCGGCGAAGCC
>NZ_JBFUGT010000065.1:0-31038 GCF_056402775.1 Rhodococcus sp. P3_B8 | reverse complement strand
ACCTCGGTATCCACCTCAACCTGGAAACACACGAGGAGATCACGTCGTTCGAACTCGTCCGGCTGGTGGAGGCGGCCGGCTCGGACGTGGTCGGGGTCGTGTTCGACACCGCGAACGTGCTTCAACGCCTCGAACATCCTGTCTGGGCGGCCGAACGGCTGGCGCCGTACGTGCGTCAGACACACATCAAGGACGCCGCGATCACCCACACCGAGGGCGGTCTCGCCTATCAGATGCGCCCATGCGGCACCGGCGTCGTCGACTTCGATCGCATACTGCCGGTACTCGCGGCGGCGAATCCGGCGCTCAATCTCACGATCGAGAACGACGAGTCGCTCGACGACCTGCCGCGTCCCCGGCGGATGATGCTCATCGAAGCGTTCGACTCCGAATTCCTCGACGGCCACCCCGATCTGACGGTCCAGGAGATGGCGGCGTACGTGGACATGGTGCAGTCGTACGACCGGCAGATAAGGTCGGGGGAACGGATCGACAACGCCAGCTATGCCGCGCTGCCGTATGGCTACGCGGAGACGGTGTCGTACATCAGGTCGAGTGCGGACCACGTGCGGAGTGTGTGTGCGAAACACGATCTTCCCGTCGAATCAGACACGAAGGCAGGCAATCTCGCGGAGTCGGCGCGGTGATCGTCGGCGACGACGTCGGCACCGTTCGCCGGGACATCGGAGCGTGCGCGCGTGCGCTGGGCGAGGAATCAACCCCTCGGGAGACCATCCGCACGGCGTCCGGTCTCGGTCTACGGCACGTGGAGTTCGCTTCTCCTTTTGCGATTTCGCCCGCGCTCGATCCGACCGCCTTTCGGGCACTCGCCGACTACGGACGTTCACTCGGTGTCCGGCTGAGCTGCGCGCTGGGAATGGTGTCCGCCGGGCATGCCGAACGAACCACGCGATTCCGCGAGGCAGGGCGAGGCGATCTGGTGGCGGGACTGAGCAAGGCGTTGACGGCCATCGGGGAACTCGACACCGACTACGTCCAGGTCGTCGTGGGGATGCTGGACGACCGCTATGACGCATCGGTCGTGTGGCCTGAGCAGCTCGACGCCACGGCGCAGTTGTATCGGAACCTGTCCCCGGTGCTCACCGACCTGGGCCTGAAACTCGCGGTCAAGACGCACGAGGAGATCACGTCACACGAAATCCTCCAGCTCATCGACGCCGTCGGCTCCGACCATCTGGCGGTGGGCCTCGATCCGGTCAACCTGCCGGTGCGAGGCGAGGATCCGGAGCTGGCGACCGCCCGGCTCGCCCCGCACGTCGCCCGGATTCACTACGACGACGCGTGGATCACCTTCACCGGTCGCGGTCTCGCGCGACGGTTGTGCCCGGGCGGTCAGGGCGACATCGACTGGGGAGCGATCTTCCGGATCGTCGATGGCGCAGGCTCCAGCGCGCCGGTCCTCGTCGACCTGCACCGCGGAGAGTTCGAGATGCCGGTGTGTGACGAACGGTGGCTGCTGCAGAACAGCGACGTCTCACTGAGAGAACTCTCGATACTGTCGTCCCGGGCGCGGCCCGACCGGCCTCCGGTGATGGCAACAGCGCCGCGACTGCGGGCTGCGCTGTCCGAACTGGCGACGATGACGCGCGGGACGGCGGCATGACCGCGATGTTGCTGCACGGGGCCACAGTCGTGACCGTGGACCGTGAACGCCGGATCATCGAGGACGGCGCCGTCCTGATCGACCGTGGCCTCATCAGCGCGGTCGGTGACAGCCAGGCGCTCCTCGCCGTCACGGATCCGTCCGTCCGCCGAATCGACTGCCGGGGCAAGCTGGTGATACCAGGGCTCGTCGACGCCCACGGTCACGCCGGCCACTCGCTGATCAAGACGCTGGGATGCGACAGCCCGACGTTCTGGATGCGCACCGTCACACCTGCGTACTTCCACGCGACGACACCGGAGTACTGGTATCACGACGGGCTCGTGTCCGCGCTCGAGCGCGTCCGCGCCGGAGTGACGTGCGGAGTCAGTGTCATGGGATCACAGCCCCGCAGTGACGATCCCGAGATCTCACTTGCTCACGCGCGCGCCTACCGGGAGGTCGGAATACGCGACGTCGTGTGTGTCGGGCCGGCGGGTTTGCCGCTGCCCCATCCGGTCACGCAGTGGTCCGGCGGGGTTCCCCGTCGACGTGAGGTCGGATTCGACGAGTTGCTGTCCGGCGCGGAATCGGTGATCGAGACGGTGAACGGCTACGAGGGCGATCTCACGTCGGTGTTCCTGACACCCTTCACGATTGTCCCTTCGGTCGATCCGTCCCACCCGTCGCGACCCGACGTCGCCACCCATCTCACCGAGGACGATCGCTACCAGGCGCGCCGGGTCAGGGAGGCGGCGGAGCGCTGGGGTGTCCGCATCCACTCGGATGCCTTCGGTGGCATGGTGCGGCTCGCGGCGAAGGATCGGGAGAACGCGCTCCTCGGGCCGGACATCCATCTGCAACACTGCACGGGTTTGTCTGCCGAGGAGGTCGCGATCCTGGCGGAGACCGGGACGTCCGTGGGCCATGCACCGGGAGGACGTGCGCCGGTCCCTCAGATGTTGCAGGCAGGCATCACCGTTGCGATCACCACCGACGGTTCGTCGCCGCGCCGTCCCTTCGACCTCTTGCAGGCCGCGCGCGCCGCTCAGGCCGCCAATCAACTTCTCGCCGACGATCCCTACCTGCTGCCACCAGGTCGATTGCTCGAGATGATCACGATCGATGCTGCGGCGGTCCTCGGAATGGCCGACGTCATCGGATCCATCGAAGTGGGTAAACGCGCCGATCTCGCGATTCTCGACATGCGCAAGCCGCATCTCGTACCCAACTGGATGCCGGTGCATCGCCTCGTCTACGAGGCGACCGGAGCCGACGTGCAGACGGTGATCGTCGGGGGAAGGGTGGTCATGGAAGACCGCATCGTGTGCGGAGTCGACGAGACGGCGGCGCTGGACGAGGGGGACCGGCACGCCCGATTGCTCGTCGAACGCGCCGGCCTGGCGCACCACCTCACCGATCCCGGATGGCGAAGCAACAGGCGTGAATTCGACGGGCCGATCGAGGTGCCGGTGCCATGACGGAACCTGTGGTCAGAATGACGGCGGCCCACATCCTGGCCTATCGTGACGGCGACCACGTGCTCGTCTCCGACGGAGAGATCGTCTATCGGGGCGCGCGGATCCTGCACGCGGGACGGGGATGGGACGGCCCGGTCGACGAGACGGTCGACTGCGGTGATGCTCTGATCATGCCGGGATTCATCGACCTCGATGCGCTCGCAGACATCGATCACGCGCTGCTCGATTCCTGGGCGACACCCGATCTGGCACTCGGGCTGCAGTGGTCGGCCGACTATTTCCGATCGGGGCGGCGCGACGTATTCGACGCACCCGAGCGTGCCGTCATCCGCGAATACGCTCTGTCGCAGCTTCTTCGGCACGGAATCACCACCTTCATGCCGATCGCCTCCGAGTCTCACAGCAAGTGGGCGGAGACCTATGAGGACATGGTCGAGGTGGCTCGGATCGCGAAGCGTCTCGGAATTCGGGGATACCTCGGTCCCGCCTACAGGTCCGGTGTCAACGTCGTCGACGGTGGACGCCGGTCGGTGCTGTTCGACGAGGAACGGGGCCGAGCCGGGCTTCGGGACGCCGAGCGCTTCCTCGATCATGCCGCCGACCACGGCGGCGATCTTGTGCACGGCGCTCTCCTGCCCTGCCGGATCGAGACGCTGACAAGGGAACTGATGGCGGCGACCGCACAGGTGGCGATCGCCCGCGACACGGTGGTGCGACTGCACTGCATGCAGGGTGAGGTGGAGTTGGCGCTGCTCGACGAGTGGTACGGGATGCGCCCCGTCGAACTCCTCGAGACGTCCGGACTTCTGGAGACGCGTCTGCTGGTGCCCCACGGCATCCATCTCGGGGCACCGGGCGGTCAGGGTGGGCAGGCCGACCTGCGGCGCCTGGCGGAGGCGGGTGTCACGATCGTGCACTGCCCGATGACGTCCATTCGATACGGGGCGGTGCTGGAGTCGTACGACCGGTATCGAACGGCGGGTGTCCACCTCGCTCTGGGAACCGACTCGTTTCCCCCGGACCTCGTCCGCGGAATTGACTACGGGACCCATCTCGCGAAACGGGCTGACGGATCACTTTCGGCGGGTGCCACAGCCGATTACATCCGTTCGGCGACGATCGGCGGTGCTCGTGCCCTCGGCAGACCGGATCTGGGACGCCTGCAGCCCGGAGCGAGCGCCGACTTCATCGTGGTCGATCTCGCAGACTTCGCCATGGGTGTCCGCGACGATCCACTTCGCACTCTCACGATGAACGGATCGGCCCGCGACGTCCGCCGGACGGTGGTCGCAGGTAGCACCGTCATGGTCGACGGCGTCGTCCTCGGCGCCGACCAATCGCGGCTGCAGGCTCACGCGCAGGTCCTGTTCGAACGCATGAGAGCGGCATACAGCGAACGAGACCACCGACGCAGACCGTCGGCCGAACTCTTTCCGCCGACATTCCCCGACATCACGAAAACCACGAAAACCACGACACCGAAGGGGTATTCRCATGATCAATCCTGAGCACTCCCACCTCGTCGACGGCAGTCACTGGGTCAGCCCGTTCAATTTCGACGCCACCGTCCAGTCACAGTTCGACTGGCCTTCACCGTTCGCGCTGATCGACAGCACTCTGCGGAAGACGCTCTTCACCGCAGGCGCAACCACGTCGATGGACGGATTCGTGCGGATCGCCGCGGCGCTCGGTGCCGCGGGGATCCGGGAGGAGAGCRTCAACATCAACTGGGGTGGCGGAGCGTCACCGATGCCGCGCGAAGCGGCGCTCGTTCGCGCCGTCGCCGCCCGGGACTTCGGATTCCGGCTCAATGTGTACGCCGACACCCTGCTGTCGGACGGAGAGAACTACCAGCAGGTCGGCATGAAGGAAACCGTCGATCAACTGCACGAATGGGGAGTGCGCACGTTCGCACCGGGCATCGTCCCGGCACCCTCGGCTGCCGCCCGCTCACGTCAGTACCGCGATCTCGAGAAGTTCTTCGAGTACCTGCGTGAGCTGGGCTGCGACGTCACGATCACACTCGCCAACGTGGGCCGCCGCGACTTCGACGATCTCGTGGCAGCCTGCAACGTCGCCGTCGAACTCGGTGCGCGGCGCCTCGATCTGATGGACTCGACCAGCAGTCTCGGCCCCGAAGCGATGAAACTGTTCGTGCGGACGTTCCGGGAGCGCCTCGTCGACGACGTGCCGATCACGATGCACGTACACGACGACTTCGGTCTCGGCACCGCCACGGCCATCGCGGCCGCAACGGCAGGCGCGAGCCCGGACGTGTCGGTGTCCGGAATGTCCTACCGCGCCGGCTTCGCCGCGCTGGAAGAGGTGGTTCTCGCTCTCGAAGTGCTCTACGGAGTGGACACCGGGATCCACGTCGAACAGCTGACCTCCCTGGCGCAACTCGTCGCGACGGAAAGTTCGGTGAGCCTGCCGCCGCTCAAGCCGGTGGTCGGAGGATATGCCCACCTCAAGCACATGCCCGGCGACGTCATCGCTGCGATCGCCGGGGGACCGGATGTGTTCCCGCCCGTCTCGTCGTGCGTGAGCCCCGCAGTGGTGGGCGGTCGGCAGGAATGGGTGTGGGACAGCCTGACCACCGACCGTATGGCCGACGTGCTGCTGCGGTCGCTCGGACTCGAGGCCGACGCGGAGGAGATCGCGTTCGTCCGCACCGCTCTGGACGACGCGGTGGCAGCGGTGACGTCCTATCCACGCTGGCTGACGGCCGGGGAAGCGGCCCGGGTGGCGGAGGAAAGCCTCGCACTTCATCGGCGTGCGAGCGCCCATGCCTGACACTGCCGTCGTGACACTCAACGCCCTGGACGAGTCCGCTCTGGAGAAAAAGCTGTTGATCTGCACGCCGTCGCGGACCTGGGCAACCGCGGTGCTGTCCGCACGCCCGTACGCCGACCGTGAGGACCTCCTCGCGGCGGCGGCGGCCGCGTGGCGGTCCATGACACTCGACGACGTCGCGGCGGCACTGGAGAACTATCTTCCGCTCTCGGCCCCTCCCGACTCGGCTCATGCCGCTGCCGAGCACGGTGCACTCGTCGCCAGTTCGGCCGGGAGACTCACCCTCCTGCGCCAGCGGGAGTCCCGGTATCGCGCTCGGTTCGGCTTTCCGGTCGTCATCGCGGCGAAGGGGCTCACCCTCGACAGCATCCTGGCGGAGATCGACCGAAGGGTGACCAACGACCGAGCCGACGAGTTGGTTGTCGCCACGCGCCACATGGTCGCGATCGGAGAGGGGAGGATCGCGACGTTGATCGCGCTGTGTGAAGGGCCGGGGTGAACTGCGATACATTCGAGCCGATGATCAGGACTGTCGAAGCGAGTACCCGGGTGCCGGCCGCCCGGTGGTACGACAGCTTCCATGCAGCGGCCGTCGTCCTGGAGGCATTCGGGCACGACCGGCCGGACGCAGGCAGGTGCGTGGCGGTGGTGTCGACGGATCTCGGTGTCTGGGTGTTCGAGGGTGACCCGCGGTCGACGGTCGACGCGTTCGTTCATGCCGTGGAGCGGGCGATCGTCGCCGGCGGGCAGGCGTTCGTGTTGGGATGCGCCAGGGTGACCGGGGTCGATCAGCGGGTGGTCCGGACCCTCCGGGTTCCCGACGGCGACAGGATGGCGGCGGCCGCGGCGCTGGCGCGTGAACTCGTCGGCGACCCGCAGCCTCTGATCAGAACAGCACCGGGTCGTCGAACCCCGGAGCGTGTTCGAGGGCCAGTAGTTCGCGCTTGGTGAGCGTGCCGCCACCGGCGGAGAAGCCGCCCACCTGCCCGCCTGCGGCGAGGACGCGGTGGCACGGGATCACGATCGGCAGCGGGTTGCGGCCGAGGGCCTGACCGACGGCCTGCGCGGCCCCCGGCTTGCCGAGTTCCGCCGCGATGTCACCGTAGGTGAGTGTGGTGCCCGGGTCGATTGCGCGGGTGAGTTCGTATACGGTGCAGTCGAATTCGGGGACTCCCTCGAAGTCGAGGTCGATCCACCGCAGATCGTCGAGTGCGCCGCCCAGATGTTCGCGTATCCCGTCGATGGCCCGCTGGACCGGCGCAGGCGGCTGGTGCTCCACCGCATCCGGGAAGCAGTGTTCGAGACGCTGCCGGGTGGATTCGGGGGAACCTTCGGGCAATTGCACACCCACGATCCCGGCGGCCCGCCATGCGATGGCGCAGGTGCCGAGGGCCGTGTCGAACAGGGCGATTCCTGTGGTCACCAATCCAGTATGCCTCCCACATCCGACGTTCACCTTCCGTTGACCACGGTTCGGCATCCTCGAAGCTCGCCGACCGAGGAGATGTTTTCGTGTATCTGTCCCGCCGTGCCCTGCTCCGCTCCACCGCACTCGGGTTGCTGGCCGTGCCCGCTGCCGCGTGCTCCGACTCCGGCAGCGCGGGTCCGTCGCTGGTCCGTGACCGACCCACCCTCACGCACGGTGTCGCGGCCGGTGACGTGCGAGCAGACGGTGCGCTCGTCTGGGCGAGGTCCGACCGTCCCGCCACGATGATCGTGGAGACCTCGGCCACCGAGTCCTTCACCGACCCGGTGCGATTCGAGGGTGGACTGCTCACCCCGGACGCGGACGGCACCGGGCGGCTGCGTGTGACCGGACTACCCGCCGGGCAGCAGGTGCACTACCGGGTGACCCTCGAAGGTGACGACGGCGCCACCTCGGAGGCGGTGACGGGTGTATTCCGCACCGCTCCGAGCGCCGCAGGCGACATCCGGTTGCAGTGGTCCGGGGACACGGCGGGTCAGGGATACGGAATCAATCCGGACATCGGCGGAATGCGAATCTTCGACACGATGGCCGCGCGCGACCCACACTTGTTCCTGCACTCGGGCGACGTCGTGTACGCCGACGGTCCGCTGAAGGAGTCCGTCACGCTGCCGGACGGACGCGTGTGGCGGAACACGGTCAGCGAGGCGAAGAGCGTTGTCGCGCAGACGCTGGACGAGTACCGCGGCCAGTACGCGTACAACCTCACCGACGACAACTACCGCAGGTTCAATTCCTCTGTGGCGCAGATCGTTCAGTGGGACGACCACGAGACGGTCAACAACTGGTACCCCGGTGAGGTCCTCGACCTCGACGCGTACACGGAGAAGAACGTGGACGTGCTGGCACAGAGGGCATTCCAGGCGTACCACGAGTGGCTGCCGGTGGAGCCGGCCGACGCGGTCGACGGTCGTGTGTACCGCAAGATCGGATACGGCCCACTGCTCGACGTGTTCGTCCTCGACATGCGCACCTACAAGGACGCGAACGGAGTCAACACCGGTGCGGCCGGGCAGATTCTCGGTGCAGCCCAGAAGGAGTGGCTGATCCGGGAACTCGGTGCGTCCACGGCGACGTGGAAGATCATCGCCAACGACCTCCCGCTCGGGGTGGTGGTCCCGGACGGCGACACCGCGTTCGAGGGCGTCGCGAACGGGGAGCCCGGTCAGCCGTCGGGCCGGGAATCCGAGATCGCCCAGGTGCTGTCGGCGATCAAGGCGGGACGGATCACCGGGACGGTGTGGCTCACCGCGGACGTGCACTACACCGCCGCGCACCGGTACTCGCCCGACCGCGCCGCGTACAAGGATTTCGACGAATTCTGGGAGTTCGTCTCCGGTCCACTCAACGCGGGCGGTTTCGGTCCCAACGACCTCGACGCCACGTTCGGCCCCGAGGCCGTGTTCGTGCACGCGCCGCCCGCACCCAATTCGTCGCCGCTCGACGGATACCAGCACTTCGGGGAGGTGTTCATCGACGGGCAGACGTCGGAGTTGCGGGTGGACCTCCTCGACGCGGCCGGGACGGTGCTGTTCAGTCAGCTGCTGCCGCCGCCGGCGCGCTGATCGCCTGGAGAAGGCCAGTCCGGATCTTCTGGACTGCTCGACTGGTCGGGAAAGATCCCGCCGAGTGGGGCGCCGATCCGGAACTGCTCCAGGCGAAACACGCCCTTACCTCCCTCTTTGGGACCGTAGTGCGCGACCGCCGCGGCCAGGAGAGCCATGCATGCGAGGGTGATCAGTGTCGTCATGGATTCGAGCCTCGCCAGAACTGGCTTTGAGTTGAATAGCCAAGAGGTTGATACTGGACTGCATGATGACTCGCGTACTCGGTGCACGCTCCCTGGCCAGGGACCTCGGTAACTGGCAGGACGACAGCGGCCGCCGGTCGGCCGCGAGGCCCGCCTACCGGGCGCTGGCCGACGGGATCCGGTTACTCGTGCACGACGGCCGCATCCCGCTGGGGGTCGCGCTGCCGAGCGAGCGCGAACTGGCGTCGATGCTGGAGTTGAGCCGGACCACGATCACGTCATCGTATTCGGTACTCCGGGACGAGGGGTATCTCATTAGCCGTCAGGGGTCGCGCAGCACCGTCGCGCTGCCGCTGGGGGCACGGCAGAACGGGCTGATGTTCCGGGCGCACCAGCCCGGTTCCGACAGCTCGGTGGTCGACCTCAGCTACGCCGCGATGGCCGCGCCCGCGGAAGCGGTCGAGCAGGCCTACGCCTATGCGTTGCAATCGCTTCCGCAGTTCCTGCCGACTCACGGGATGGAGCCGGTGGGGATCGGCGCGTTGCGGGACGTCATCGCGGCGCGTTACCGGGCGCGGGGGCTGGAGACCTCGCCCGAGCAGATCATGGTCACCTCCGGTGCTCAGCACGCGCTGCGGCTGCTCCTCAACGTGCTCACGGCGCCGGGGGAGCGGGTGCTGGTCGATCACCCCACGTACCCCAACGCGCTGGAGGCGATCCGCAGGGTCGGTGCGCGTCCGGTCCCGGTGCCCGTCCGTCCGGAGGGCGGTGCGTCCGGGGCGTGGGATCTCGACGGAATCCGCAGCGCCGCCCGGCAGACCGCGGCCCGGATGGCGTACCTGATCCCGGACTTCCACAACCCCACCGGACTGTGCCTCGACGCGTCCGGGCGGGCCGAACTGGCGCGGATCGCGCGCGACACCCGCATGACCCTGGTGGTGGACGAGACGATGGTCGACCTGTGGCTGGACGAACCGTCACCGGGGCCGGTCGCGGCGCACGGCAGGGGAGCCGCGAAGTCGGAAGTCGTGACGATCGGGTCGGCGGCGAAGTCGTTCTGGGGCGGGCTGCGCGTCGGCTGGATTCGCGCCGATCCGGCGCTGATCACCCGGCTCGCCGGGGCGCGGGCCGCGGTCGATCTGGGCACGCCGGTGATGGACCAGCTCGCGGCGGCGCATCTGCTGTCCGACGACGAACTCGTCCTCGCCCGGCGCCGGGCGGAACTGCGGGAACAGCGGAGCGCGATGCTCGACGCTCTCGCCGACCGCCTGCCGGACTGGGTCCCGACCATCGGTTCGGGAGGAATGTCGCTGTGGCTGCGCATGCCCGCGCCGGTGTCGACGGCGCTGGCCGCGACGGCCCCCAACTTCGGGGTGCTGCTGGCGGCGGGACCGCGGTTCGGGGTGGAGGGCGCGTTCGAGAGGTTCGTCCGGCTCCCGTACGCGCGGACGTCCGACGAACTGCGCCGCGGTGTCGACTGCATCGCGGCAGCGTACGAGACGCTGGCCGTCGACCGAGAGCTCGCGGAACCGTCCCTCGTCGTCTGAGCACGTGAGTGGCGAAGMGTGCCGGAACACGCATCGCCACTCACGTGGGGGTCAGGTCCAGACGGTGTCGATGTCGACGCCCTCGCGGGCAGGCGGGGTGGGTACGCCGGCCGGGGTGCGGGAGAACCGCGGCGCCGGGGCGTGCTGCGTGACGCCGTCGAGATCGATCAGCGATCCGCGGGCGGCGATGTGCTCGTTGGACGGCGCCTCCGCGAACGTCAGCACGGGCGACACGCAGGCATCGGTGCCGAGGAAGATAGCGGCCCACTCGTCGCGGGTCTTCGACAGGAACTTCTCCGCGAAGACCTTCTTCATCTGCGGCCACGCCGAGATGTCCATCTGCTGCGGCAGTTCGGCGGGGTCGAGTTCGAGGCCCTGCAACAGCAGAGCGTAGAACTGCGGCTCGATCGAGCCGACGGCCATGTACTTGCCGTCGGACGTCTCGTAGGTGTCGTAGAACGGCGCGCCGGTGTCGAGCAGGTTGACACCCCGCTCGTCGGACCAGACGCCGCGGCCGCGGAACGCCCACATCATGTGCGAGAGGGCCAGCGCGCCGTCGACCATGGCCGCATCCACGACCTGGCCCTTGCCGGACGACTGGCGTTCCACCAGCGCCGACAGGATCCCGAAGATCAGGAACATCGAACCGCCGCCGAAGTCGCCGACCATGTTCAGCGGCGGCACGGGACGTTCACCCTTGCGGCCGATGGCGTGCAGGACACCGGTCAGCGAGATGTAGTTGATGTCGTGCCCGGCCGCGCTGGCCAGCGGGCCCTCCTGGCCCCAGCCCGTCATCCGTCCGTACACGAGTCGCTCGTTGCGCCCGAGGCAGACGTCCGGGCCCAGGCCCATGCGCTCGGTGACACCGGGGCGGAAGCCCTCGATCACGACGTCCGCGCGCTCGATCAGACCGAGAACCTTCTCCACCTGCTCGGGGTCCTTCAGATTGGCCTCGACGACGCGACGACCCCGCTGGATCTGGTCGTACGGGCCGTCCGGCGGAATCACTCCGGGACGCTGGACGCACACCACGTCGGCGCCGAGATCGGCCAGGAGGGCGGCGGCGTGCGGGCCCGGTCCGAGGCCTGCGAATTCGACGACGCGAATGCCCGCGAGGGGGCCCTTCTTCTCTGTAACTGGAGCAGACACGCGAGTTCCTCATTCCGGTACGAGACAACCTGTCGAATCGACGTTAACTTGCGACCCTCGGTCCGTGTGCCCCGGGTCACGGGATACCGCCGTCAGTGAGCCCGCGCTCTTGCCTGCCCGCGGGTGCGCGGGGCACAGTTGATTCATGAGTCTTCAGGGTGAGCTCGTGAGTTTCGTGGCCAGCACCGATCTGGACGTCTCGGAGATGTTCTACGTGGAGACCCTGGGGCTGACGCTCGTCTCACGGGACGAGTTCGCGTTGGCCCTCGATTGCAACGGCTCCCTGCTCCGGGTCACGCTGGTGCAGGCGAAGGCCGACACCGGGTACACGGTGCTGGGGTGGAAGGTCGGCGACCTGAACAAGGTCGTCGAAACACTGCGCAGCAAGGGCATCGAGTTCACCGAGTACCCGGGCATGGATCAGGACGAGCACGCCGCCTGGCGCGCCCCGGACGGCATCCGCGTCGCGTGGTTCCGGGACCCGCACGGCAACGTGCTGTCGCTCTTCGAGGAACCGAACTGACCGGCGTCAGCGGCGGGCCGCACCGCGGCCGGCGAGCAGTGCCTCGGTGGCGTCCCACAACCGCGCGGCGAGTTCGGCGTCACGTGCGTCCTTGCTCGGGTGAACAACCTTGCAGCCCTTGACGTATTCGCCGGTGAACTTGCCGCTCTCCGTCGCGGTGGCGGTCCAGACCACCGTGTCCGCTGCCTTCGCGACGTCCGACGCGAACGGGGTCAGGAGTGTCCCCACCACCTGGTAGCCGAACAGACCCCGCCCGAGGGAGGTGCCGCGGACGAACCCGGGGTCGGCGCAATTGACGACCAGCCTCGCCGGATCGGACCGGCGCGCCAACTCGCGGGTGAACAGGGTCAGGGCGAGTTTGGAGTTGTTGTACGCACGCTGGCCGTGGAACGTGTCCTTCGTGCCGTCGAGGTCGTCGAAGTCGAGGTGCCCGCCGCGATGTCCCGACGAGCTGACGTCGACGATGCGTGCCGGATGCCGGTAACCGGCGGCGTCGGCGGTCGACGCCTGCGCCATCGCCGGAGCCAGCGACGTCGCCAGCACGAACGGCGCGAGATAGTTCACGGCGAACATCTCTTCGAAGCCGTCCACCGTCAGTTGACGATGCCCCACGTCGATGCCCGCGTTGTTCACCAGCACATCGATCCGCGGGAACCGGTGCAGCAGTTCCTCCGACAGCCTGCGTGCACGGTCGAGCGAGGACAGGTCGGCGAGCGCCGAGTTCAGCCGGTCGCGGTCGGTGTTCTCGGACAGTTCGGCGATCACCGCGTCGATCCTGTCCTGGTCCCGGCCGACCAGAACGACGGTGGCCCCGCGGCGTGCGAGTTGGCGGCAGGTCTCCAGGCCGAGCCCCGAGGTGGCACCGGTGACCACCATGGTGCGGCCTGCGAGATCGTTCGACTCGGTCATTCTCGCCTCCCGAATGCAGGTCTCTACGAGACTAGGGCAACCGGGAGGGTCGCACCGGGGAACGAAAACACCGCGAATCCGCCCGCGACTGCCGCCGGCTAGCGTCGGTGCTCGTACCCCAGCCAGGCGCGTCGACGCTCACCGAGCGGATCGTTCTCCACCCGGCTCGTCGCGTCGATGATGAGCGTCTCGCGGCGCTCCGGCGAGTACCGGGGCCATCCGGGTGCCGGGGTCCCGTGCCGGGCGAAATGCAGCCAGTGCGACTGAACGGTGTCGGTGACGGCCCGCAACCCGCGGCGGCCCCCGAGCGCGGTGAGCAGCCGCGCCCACGGCCCGGTCAGCCCGAACACCGCGTACATCTCCGTCGCGTGGGTGGCGCCCAGCCCGAGGATGTGAAGCAACCGGGGTGCGAAGTCGTACCGGTAACTGTAGGTCGGTGCGACGGTCGTGTGACCCTGCGCGCACAGGACGGACGGTTCCCAGAACGTGACGTCACCGCCGAGGTCCGCGGCCGCACGCCTCCCGGGATAACCGGGGTAGGCGGCGATGGCCCGTTCCTTCACCGACGCGTCCACGTGCGAGAACATCTTGTCGATCCGGGCGGGATCGGTGGGCAGGATGTTCAGGAACCGGGGAAAGACCCTGCCCTCGTGGCGGTTCGTGCCGATGATCAGCGGAACCGGGTGCCCGGAACCGGACGCGAAGCAGTCGAGCGGATGCGTGGGAAGGAAGAAGCCGTCGACGACGGGCGCGAACGCGCGGGTTCCCGGTTCCTCGTCGGCGCCCCGGTGCGCCAGTGTCGTCCCCGCTTCGACGAAGTCGGCCGGGTCGGCGGTCGCGAGCCACGTCGCGGCCTCGGAGAGCGGGACCCCGGCGATCTCGAGGAATTCGCGCGACCACCGCGCCGCCCGCTCGGGGTGGTACGCCGACGCCACCGGAGGGCTCTCCGCGATGGCCCGCGCGAACAGTCCTTTCGCGGCGGGGGTGGTCATGAGTGTGGTGACGGCGTTGGCGCCCGCGGATTCGCCGAAGACGGTGACGTTGTCGGGGTCGCCGCCGAATTCGGCGATGTTGCGTTGCACCCATTCGAGTGCGGCGACCTGGTCTCGGAGTCCGAGGTTGGAGTCGAAAGGTCGTTCGGGGGTGGAGAATTGGGTGAAGTCGAGGTATCCGAGCGATCCGAGGCGGTAGTTGATCGACACGTACACGATGTCGCCGCGGCGGACCAGCGATTCGCCGCTGTAGAGCGCCGAGGACGAAGACCCGCCGGAGTAGGCGCCGCCGTGGATGAACACCATCACCGGTCGCGGCGACTCGGATGTGGACCCGGGGGCGAGCACGTTGAGGGTGAGACAGTCCTCGTCGGTCCCATCGCCCTGCGGTGCGGGGGACCCGAAGTGGAAGGCCCGCCGGACCCCCGACCACGGTTCGACCGGGTGCGGGGCCCGCAACCGCAGCGGCCCGACGGGGGGAGCGGCGTAGGGGATACCCCGCCAGGCAGTCAGGTCGTCGATCCGGCGTCCTCCGACGGCGCCGGCTTCGGTGTGGACCTCGAGAGCGCTCACAGGCCCTGCCCGTAATAGCCCCGGTACCCCTCCCAGGCCAGCCTGCGCTCCCGGCGCGGATCGTCCTGGACGGTGGTGACGGTGTCGAACACGAGTGTTGCCCTCCTATCGGTGTCGTACTGCGGCCACGACGCCAACGGTGTTCCCTGCGAGGCGAAGTGCAGCCAGTGCCGCTGCACGGTGTCCGTCACGTCCTTGAGCCCGCGACGACCGCCCGGCAGGGTGAGGCCGCGGCCGATCAGGGTGTCGGCGATGTCGAACACCGCGAACAACTCGAATCCGTGTGTGGCGTCCAGTCCGAGCCATTTCATGGCGCGCGGAGCGAAGTCGAAACGATAGCTGAAGGTGGGGGCGAACGCGGAATGGGCCTCGGCCAGTTCGATCGACGGCTTCCAGAACGTGAGGTCGCCGCCCAGGTCGGTGGCCGCGTCCGGCGCCGGGTAGCCGGGATACGCGGCGGTGACGCGGGCCTCGGCGCCGGGGTCGGTGAGTGCGAACATCCGCCCGATCCGGTCGGGGTCGGTCGGCAGCGCGTCGAGGAGTTTCGGGAACAGGGTGCCCTCGCGGGCGTTGGTACCGATGATCAGCGGTACTCGGTGCGCCGAGCCGTCGGCGAACGCGTCGAGCGGCGGCTTCGGCAGGAAGTCGCCGTCGATCACGGGTCCGAACGGGTGCAGTCCCGGCGTCTCCGACAGCACTTTCGCGCCGAGACGATTTCCGGCCCGGCCCAGTGCGCCGACCGGTGACGAGGCGAGGGCCTCTGCGGCGGTGTCCGGTTCGGCCCCGAGCAGCGTCACGTAGTCGGATGCCCACCGGGCGGCGCGGTCGGCGGTGGTGACGAGGCCGGGGGCGGAACTCTCCGAGATGGCCCGCGCGAACAGTCCTTTCGCGGCGGGGGTGGTCATGAGTGTGGTGACGGCGTTGGCGCCCGCGGATTCGCCGAAGACGGTGACGTTGTCGGGGTCGCCGCCGAATTCGGCGATGTTGCGTTGCACCCATTCGAGTGCGGCGACCTGGTCGCGGAGTCCGAGGTTGGAGTCGAAAGGTCGTTCGGAGGTGGAGAATTGGGTGAAGTCGAGGTATCCGAGCGATCCGAGGCGGTAGTTGATCGACACGTACACGATGTCACCGCGGCGGACCAGCGACTGTCCGCCGTAGAGCGCGGTCGCCGACATGCCCAGCGTGTACGCGCCGCCGTGGATGAACACCATCACCGGGCGTGCCCCGGACGTGCCGGGCGTGGCCAGCACGTTGAGCGTCAGGCAGTTCTCGCTGGACGGCTGATACTTGCCTGGCCGGAGAGCGGTGAACTTCTTGTGCTGCACGGCGGCGTCGCCGAATTCGGAGGCGTTGAACTCACCGGACCACGGCGTGACCGGCTGGGGTGCGCGCAACCGCAGCGGCCCGACCGGGGGAGCCGCGTAGGGAATTCCCCGCCACGCGACCAGGTCGCCGACGCGCCGGCCACGGACCACCCCTGCGGTCGTCCTCACCAGCGTGTCGGTTGTGAGAGTGTCAGACGCCATGTCGGAAACTATACGGAGACCGCCTGAGGGGGCTTTTACCTCCGCCGACGGTGTTCCGTTCAGCTCAGCGCCGCGCCTCCAGCAGCCGCAGCCACACCTCGCTCACCGTCGGGTACGACGGGACCGCGTGCCACAGCGTGTCCAGCGGCACCTTCCCGACCAGCGCGATGGTGGCGGCGTGGATGAGCTCGCCGACATCCGTGCCCGCGAACGTCGCCCCGACCAGGGTGTCGGTGGCCCGGTCGATCACGAGCTTGGCGTGACCACTGAAATCGTCGCGCGCCAGTGACGAGCCGGCGACGGCGATGTCGACCTCGACGGTCTCCACGTCCACGCCGGCGTCGCGTGCCTCCTTCTCGGTGATCCCGACGGCCGAGACCTCCGGGTCGGCGAACACCACCTGGGGAACCTGGCCGTGATCGGCGGTCGCCCGGAAGCGGGCCCCCTCCAGCGGCCTGCCCTCGGCGCGCGCGGCGATCACGTCGCCGCAGACGCGGGCCTGGTATTTGCCCATGTGAGTGAGCAGCGCGCGGCCGTTGGCGTCGCCGACGGCGTACAACCATTCGTCCGCCGTCGTCAGGTGGTCGTCCGTGGTGAGGTATCCGTGGGAGTTCAGCAGTCGCGCGTCGAGGCCGAGCGCCGCCGTCGCCGGCGTGCGCCCGGTCGCGACGACGACCTCGTCGACGACGAGCGGCTCCTGTCCCGCCACGTCCAGCGTCACCGGGCCGCCGTGGATGCGGCCGATCCCCGTGTCCCGGGCGTCGGCCCGCTCGACGCCGCGAAGGTCCGCGCCGAACAGGATCCGCGCACCCTTCTTCTCCAGCGAGCGGGCCACCCGCTCGCCGGCGAACGGCTCGTTCTTGGGGAGCAGTGCCCGGCCGCGCACCACCATCGTCAGTTCCTCGACACCGAGGTCCAGCAGCCACGTCGCGCTCTCACATGCCACGACGCCGCCGCCGATCACCGCGACCCGGCGCGGAATCTCTCTCAAATTGGTGGCGTCCCGCGAGATCCACGGCAACGCCGCCCGCAGGCCGGGGGTGTCGGGGACCGCGGCGGTCGTCCCGGTGGCGACCACGACGGCGTGCCGGGCGCGCAACCGGCGGGACTCGCCGACCGTCACCGTGCGGTCCCCGGTGATGCGTGCCGATCCGCGGATGACGTCGATCCCCTGCGAGTCGGCCCACATCACCTGCGAGGAGTCGTCGTGGTTGCCGGTGAACGAGTCGCGTCGCGCCAGCACGGCGTCCACGTCGAGCGGACCGGCCGACACCCCGGGCATGTTGCGCGCCGCCCCGAGGACCTCACCGGGACGCAGCAGTGCCTTGCTGGGCATGCACGCCCAGTAGGAGCATTCCCCGCCGACGAGTTCGTGTTCGATCAGTGCCGCGGTGCGGTCGCTGCCCGCGATGGCGTAACTCGCCGCGTTCTCACCGGCGGGGCCGCCTCCGATCACGATGACATCGAACTCTTCCGCGCCGCTCCCCGAGTCAGTCATACCTGTAACCGTAAGCCGGTCGGTGGTGGATGTCAGAGGTTCAGGCGGGCCCCTCGCGTTGTTACCCGCGGGTAGATAGTGTGGCGGAATGAGACGGCAGAAGATTCTGATCACCGGGGCCAGCTCGGGACTCGGCGAGGAGATGGCTCGCCGGTTCGCCGCCCAGGGACGAGACCTCGCGCTGTGTGCGCGACGCGTCGAGCGGCTCGAGTCCGTGCGTGACGAGTTGCGGGCGGCGCATCCCGGGATCACCGTCGCCATCCGCGAACTCGACGTCACCGACCATGACGCGGTGATCCGCGTTTTCGGGGAACTGCGCGCCGAGCTGGGCGGGCTCGACCGCGTCGTCGTCAACGCCGGACTCGGCAAAGGGGCCCGGATCGGAACGGGCCGGGCCGACGCCAATCTCGCCACCGTCCGCACCAACTTCGTCGGTGCCCTGTCGCAGTGCGAGGCGGCGCTCGGCATCTTCCGCGAACAGAACGCCGGGCACCTGGTGCTCGTGTCCTCGATCAGTGCCGATCGTGGTCTGCCCGGCCCGAAGGCGGCGTACTCGGCGAGCAAAGCGGGAGTGTCGGCCCTCGGCGAGGCGCTCACCGCGGAGCTGGCGAAGAGTCCGATCGTGGTGACCACGCTGCTGCCCGGGTACATCGCCACCGACATGTCGGGCAGGGCCGGCGACAGTGCCAAGATGACGGCCACCCTCGACGACGGCGTCGATGCGATGGTCGCGGCCATCGAGAAGGAGACGAACCGCGCTGCGCTACCCGGAATCACATGGCGAGGAATCGACCTCGCATTGAGATTCCTTCCTCATGCATGGACATCCCGGTTCGTGTAGGACTGACCTATGACGACCGCCCAGGAATCCTCGTCCCTCGGCCTGCAGCGTTCGAGGCCGCGTGTCGTCATCGTCGGGGGAGGGTTCGGCGGAATCCACGCCGCCCGGCGGCTCCGCGACGTCGACGTGGACGTCACCCTGCTGGACCGGGGAACCAGCCACCTCTTCCAGCCGCTGCTCTATCAATGCGCGACGGGGTTGCTCTCCGAGGGCGAGATCAGCAGCCCGCTGCGGCACCTGCTGCGCGGCAATCGCAACGTGCACGTCGCCCTCGGGGAGGCGCACGCGATCGACGCCGTCAGCAGGGTCCTGACCGCCAGTCGCTTCGACGGATCCACATTCGACCTGCCCTACGACTACCTGATCGTCGCCGCGGGCATGCGACAGACGTACCACGGGCACGATGAGTACATCCAATGGGCGCCGGGGATGAAGACCCTCGACGACGCGCTCGCCATTCGCCGGAAGCTGATCTGCGCCTTCGAGATGGCCGAATCGCTGCCCACCGCGGAGGAACGCAGGCCGTGGCTGACCTTCGCCGTCGCGGGCGGTGGGCCCACCGGGGTCGAACTGGCGGGCCAGATCCGGGAACTCGCCGTGCACGCTCTCGCCCACGAGTTCCAGTCCATCGACCCCTGCGAGGCCCGGGTTCTGCTGTTCCACGGCGGCGACCGCGTTCTCCCGTCGTTCAATCGGAAACTGTCCGCGGCGGCGCAGCGCACCCTCGACAAGATCGGCGTCGAAACGCACCTCGGGGTGCACGTCACCGACGTCTGCGAGACCAGCATCGAGACGACGGCCAAGAATGCTGCGCGCACCAAGAAGCGCTACGGGGCTCGCACGATCCTCTGGACCGCGGGCGTCGAGGCCGTGCCGTTCGCGGCAGCTCTCGCGAATGCGCTGGGCGTGAAGCAGATTCAGGGCGGGCGCATCGCCGTCGAACCCGACCTCACCGTGCCCGGACACCCGAACGTCTGGGTGATCGGCGACCTGATGTCGCTGAACGACCTCCCCGGCGTGGCCGAGGTCGCGATGCAGGGCGGCAAGCACGTCGGTGGGTGCATCGCCCGCACGGTCGCGGGGGGAACGCCCGACCGCAAACCCTTCAAGTACCGCGACCTGGGGAGCGCGGCGTACATCGCCCGCAGGCATGCGCTGCTTCAAGCGGGCCCGATCCGGATGTCCGGGTTCCTGGGCTGGGTGTCGTGGGGCGCCATCCACATCGCGTTCCTCGCCGGGTACCGCAACCGGTTCGGCACCCTGCTCAACTGGGCCGTCACGCTGGCGTCGCGGACGCGCCGGGAGCGGGCGATCACCTACGGCGATCCGCAGTCGGCGCGTCAGCCCTACGCCGAACCCGCGTCCGAGTCCTGACTCACCAGCCGCGGGCATCGAGACCGTGCCGGGCGAGGACGGTCGTCGCCCGCTCCCGGAGTTCCGCGCGGTCCGGACTGTCCAGCGATTCGAGCGCGAGGGTGTAGCTGCCGCCGAATCGGCTGAGATAGGCGGACAGCCGGGTGCGGCTGGTCACGACACCCGGATGCACGGCCCGGGTGGCGATGCCCGTGGCGCGGTGACCGCCGATCGAGACGAGCGCCTCGGGTAGCGGTCCGATGTTCGAACACAGCACGTCCCGTTCGCCGGGGTTACCCGTGAGGGCGTGCGCCACCCGGTCGGGGACCAGTTGCAGCATTTCCTCCGGGAACCCGGCCGGGCTCGTCATCGCGGGCGCGGAGAACGCCGCGCGGCTCGCGGCCCGCACATCCGCGACGGTGTCCTGCGGGCCGACATCCACCTCGACCATGGCGACGGAGTTCGCGGTACCCGACGAGGTGGCCGCGCCCCGCAGGTCCATCGGCACACTGATCGTGAGCGGGCGGGACTCGCCGTCCCGCCGCGCCAATTCGGCCACCACGGCCAGGAACAGGCTGTTCGGGGTTCCGCCTGCCTGCTCCGCGGCGGCGTCCCACTGCTCGGCGTCCACGTCCAGCACCGCCGACGCAGGTGAGTGGCAAAGTGTGCCGGGGGACGCTTTGCCACTCACGTGCAGGAAGCGGCGGAGTTCCGCGCGACGGGCCCCGCTCACCACGAGACCGGTGACCGCACGCACGGTTCCCTCCGTCACGCGGCGGGCGAGCCGGGTGGCGTCCCACATGTCCGCGACAGCGCCTTCCGCACCTCCCTGATCCGACGGGGGTAGTCCCCGCAGCGCCGCCGCGATGGCGGCCGCCAGCCCGCGCGCATCCGCGATCACGTGCGAACACACCAGCGACAACACCGTGCCTCCGCCCGCCGGTCGTGCGCACGCCAGACGCCAGGCGGGACCCCGCTCGGGGTCCACCGACAACGAGCCCTGCTCGTCGGCCCACGCGAGGACCGCCCCGGCCTCGATCTCCGCGTCTTCGACGGGAAAGGCGTCGGTACTCGGCTCGAACCGGGGCCGCGCGCCGGGAATCCGCGGACGCACCACCCGCCTGCCCAGCGGTCCGCGGGCGAAGTCTGCGCTCAGGGCATCGAGGGTCGAGGCGGTCACCTCACCGTCGGTACGCCACAGGCCCTGCATCACGATCGGCGTTCCCCACCCCCGATGGGTGCGCAGGAACATCTCGTCGACGACGCTCAATCGGGCGCTCACCAGCGAAGTGTACGACCGGTCGAGGTGGTCGCAGGAGGCCGACCTCTGGACAGCCGGCGCATACTGGAAGTGCAGCGCTGTACGGACCGCACACGGAGAACACCATGGTTAGCGTCGAGAAATGGAAGGTGTGGGGTTCCGTCGTGGAAGTCGACGTCACCGAAGGCGCCGCCCTACCCGAGGCTGCAGCGCTGATCGCGGCCGTCATCGACGAGACCGAATCGGTCTGCGACATCCACCGCGGCGACGCCGAGATCCACGCCGTCAACCTCTCGCAGGGCGCGCCGGTGAAGGTCAGCCGGCGGATGTCCGCACTGCTGCGGTCGGCGCTCTGGGCCGCCCGGATGACCGACGGGGTGGTGAACCCGCTCGCCACCGAATCTCCTGACGAGGACCTGATCCCCACCGTGCACCCGGCACCCAGCTTCCTCGACGTCCAGATCGACGACGACGTCGTGTTCGCGCCGTGGGGCGCCTCGTTCGACATCACCGACACCGCCAAGGCCGACACGGTGGACCGGGCGGCGGAACTGGTGGCCCGCCAACTCGAGTGCGGGGCCGCCGTGCGTATCGGCGACGTCGTCGCGACGGCCGGGCACTGTCCCGCCGGCGGCTGGCAGATCCCGGTGCCCGGCGACGGCGAGGTCGAACTGGTGAACGGGACGGCGATGGCGACGGCGTTCGCGCCCCCGGCTGCCGAACCGCCCACCGCCACCGAGTGGGAGACCGTGTCGGTGATCGCCGACGACGCGCTCTGGGCGTACGCGGCCAGCGTCGCTGCCCTCGCCCGCGGCATCGGTGCGATCCGCTGGATCGAACAGCACGAATTGCGCGCCCGGTTGGTGGACCGGTCGGGCCGGGTCTACACCACCGAGAGCTGGTGAATCAGGCCCGTCCGCGCTGACGGCGGTACCAGCGCACCAGGCTGTCCGTCGACGAATCGCTTTGCGCGGCCGGTTCTTCCGCCGCGGTGAGCACCGGCTGCAACTCGACGGCCTGCGTCTTGCCGAGCTCGACACCCCACTGGTCGAACGAGTCGATGCCCCACACGACGCCCTCGACGAACACCTGGTGCTCGTACAGGGCGATCAGCTGTCCGATCACCGACGGGGTGAGTTTGGGTGCGAGGATCGTGGTGGACGGCCGGTTGCCGGGCATGACCTTGTGCGGCACCAGATGTTCGGGCGTTCCCTCGGCCGCGATCTCCTCGGCCGTCTTGCCGAACGCCAGGACCTTCGTCTGGGCGAAGAAGTTGCTCATCAGCAGGTCGTGCATGCTGCCGGTGCCGTCCGCCGTGGGCAGGTCGTCGGTGGGTTCGCCAAAACCGATGAAATCGGAGGGGACGAGCCGCGTGCCCTGGTGCAGGAGCTGGTAGAAGGCGTGCTGCCCGTTGGTTCCGGGTTCGCCCCAGAAGATCTCACCGGTGGACGTGGGGACGGGTGTGCCGTCGGCGCGCACCGACTTGCCGTTCGATTCCATCGTCAACTGCTGCAGATAGGCCGCGAACCGCACGAGGTCGTTGGAATAGGGCAGCACGGCACGGGATTCCGCGCCGAAGAAGTTCGAGTACCAGAGGCCGATCAGGCCGAGCAGGACCGGCGCGTTCTCCTCGAGCGGCGCCGTCCGGAAGTGTTCGTCCACGGCGTGGAAGCCGGCGAGGAACTCCGCGAAACGCTCCTTGCCGATCGCCGCCATCACCGACAGCCCGATGGCGGAATCGACCGAGTACCGGCCACCCACCCAATCCCAGAATCCGAACATGTTGGCCGTGTCGATTCCGAACTCCGACACCCGATCCGCGTGCGTCGAGACGGCGACGAAATGCTTTGCGACCGCTTCGTTTCCGAGGCCGAGACCGCCCAGCAGCCACCGACGCGCGGCGGTGGCGTTGGTGAGCGTCTCGAGCGTCGAGAACGTCTTGGACGCCACGATGAACAGGGTGGTGGCCGGGTCGAGGCCCTGCAGGCTGCGCACCAGGTCGGCGGGGTCGACGTTGGAGATGAACCGGACGCTGATGCCCGCGTCGGCGTAGTGCCGCAGCGCGCGGTACACCATCACCGGACCCAGATCCGATCCGCCGATCCCGATGTTGACGACGGTCTTGATTCGCTCGCCCGTCGCGCCGCGCCATTCACCGGAGCGCACCCGATCCGTGAAGTCGCCCATGCGGTCGAGGACCTCGTGGACGTCGGCGACGACGTCCTGCCCGTCGACGACGAGAGACGCGTCGGCGGGCAGCCTCAGCGCGGTGTGGAGGACGGCGCGGTCCTCGGAGGTGTTGATGTGCTCGCCCGCGAACATCGCGTCCCGGCGTGCCTCCAGGTCGGCACTGCGCGCCAGTTCGAGGAGCAACCCGATGGTGTCGCGGTCGATGCGGTGCTTGCTGTAGTCGATGTACAGGTCGCCGGCCGAGACGGTGAGCTCCTGCCCGCGTGCCGGGTCCTTCTCGAAGAGTTCTCGAAGATGGACGGACTGAATTTGAGCGTGATGATCACGCAATTTCTGCCAGGCAGCGGTTCCGGTGATGTCTGAGCTCACGAGATTTGAGCTTAATGCCCGCGCGTCGAAACTTCCGTGCGAACTTCGGTGCGGCGCATGATGGACGTCATGGATGCTGTCGAACTCATGCGAACCGTTCCCACAACCCTCTTCCTCGGCGGCGAGAAGCGTGACGCCGAGAACGGCGCCACGTTCACCGTTTTCGACCCCGCGACCGGTGACGCGCTCACCGAGGTGGCGGACGCCAGTCCCGCCGACGCGATGAAAGCGCTCGACGCCGCGGTCGCGGTGCAGCGGGAGTGGGCGGCGACGCCGGCACGTGAGCGCGGGGAACTGCTCCGCGCGGTGTTCGAGAAGATCACGGCCCGGGCCGACGACTTCGCGCTGCTGATGACGCTGGAGATGGGCAAGGCGCTGCCGGAGAGCGCGGCGGAGGTCAAGTACGGCGCCGAGTTCTTCCGGTGGTTCAGCGAGGAGGCCGTGCGTATCGCCGGCCGCTACACACCGGCACCCGCCGGGAACGGACGCATCCTGGTGACCAAGCAACCCGTCGGGCCGTGTCTGGCGATCACACCGTGGAACTTCCCGCTCGCGATGGGCACCCGCAAGATCGGACCCGCACTGGCGGCCGGCTGCACGATGATCGTCAAACCCGCCTCCGAGACTCCGTTGACGATGCTCCTGCTCGCCGAGGTGATGGCCGACGCGGGGCTCCCGAAGGGCGTGCTGTCGGTGCTGCCGACGTCGAAGTCGGGGGAGGTGACCGGTCCACTGCTCGACGACCCGCGGCTGCGGAAGCTCACGTTCACCGGCTCGACCGGGGTCGGCCGGATGCTCGTCGAGAAGTCGGCGAAGGGGCTGCTGCGCACGTCCATGGAACTCGGCGGGAACGCGCCGTTCGTGGTCTTCGACGACGCCGACGTGGACAAGGCGGTGGCGGGCGCCGTCCTCGCCAAGATGCGCAACGGCGGCGAGGCCTGCACCGCGGCCAATCGCTTCCACGTCGCGAACAGTGTGCGGGAGGAGTTCACCGCGAAGCTCGTCGACAAGCTGTCCTCGTACACGCTCGGACCGGGCACGGACTACGACACGACGCTCGGCCCGCTGATCAACGCGGACCAACTCGAGAAGGTCGGGGAACTGGTGCAGGACGCCGTCGGCGCCGGTGCCCGGGTGCGGCTCGGCGGGGTCGCACCGGAAGGTCCCGGTTACTTCTACCCGGCGACCGTGCTGGACGAGATCCCCGCGCAGGCTCGGATCCTGAAGGAGGAGGTGTTCGGGCCGGTGGTCGCGATCGCCGGGTTCGACACCGAGGAGGAGGGCATCGCCGCGGCCAACGACACGGAGTTCGGCCTGGCGTCGTACATCTTCACCCGGGATCTGGACCGTGCACTCCGGGTGGCCGACGCCCTCGAATCGGGCATGGTCGGCATCAACCGGGGAGTCATCTCGGACACCGCTGCCCCCTTCGGCGGCGTCAAAGCGTCAGGCTTCGGGCGCGAAGGGGGCAGTGAAGGCATCGAGGAGTACCTGGAGACCAAGTACGTGGCACTCGAGCCGTAGCGACCGCCGTCGGGGGACGGGCGGGCCGCTTCGGGAAATCAGTGACCGAGGCGGCCGCGCCCGAGGCGCAGCAGCAGCATGGCGAGTGTGTGGCCTTCCTGGCCGAGCTCGTTGAACCGCTCGAGCACCTTCATCTCACGGCTGTGGACGAGGCGGGGACCGCCGGACGCCATCCGGGTGCGCCCGATGAGCTGCGAGACCTCTGCGCGGCGCTTGATAGCGGCGAGAATCTCGGCGTCGAGCTTGTCGATCTCCTGGCGGAGAACCTCGATCTCGGCCTCGCTGGTGGGCACAGCGGTTTCCTTGGCGGCTGATGCGACGGTCTGAGTGCTCATTGGTTCGTCTCCCTCTTGTCAGAACTTGGATCGTTGTTTTGGCTCGAGTCGTTACCGATCCAGGCTCGTTTGACGAAAAAAGCCCCGGATCCGGTGCGGACCTCGGGGCTCGTGAGCTGTTCAGTTCACGGGCACCGGAGGCCGGTACCCGTAAAAAAATCGCCACAGGGGGCGCGACGGCGGACTGAACATGTGTACCAGTTTGCCATGGCGGTACCGCGCAGGCCAAGCGGCTGTGACGCTGTCGGTACACGCCGGTAAGTTTGATAGTTGATGAACACTATCTCCGGCACCGCTTCTCCCCTGAGCGCCACGTCGACTCCGCACGCCGCTGCACCGGCGCGCGCAGGGTCCGATGCGCTCCTCCAGGGCCTCAACCCACAGCAACGGGAAGCGGTCGTGCACGCCGGTTCTCCGCTGTTGATCGTCGCGGGTGCGGGCTCGGGCAAGACGGCTGTGCTCACCCGCCGCATCGCATATCTGCTGGCCGAGCGGGGGGTGATGCCCGGTCAGATCCTGGCCATCACGTTCACCAACAAGGCTGCCGCGGAGATGCGGGAACGCGTCGCCCACCTCGTCGGCCCCAGGGCCAACAGCATGTGGGTGTCCACGTTCCACTCGAGCTGCGTGCGGATCCTCCGGGCCCAGGCGGCGCTGCTCCCCGGCCTCAACTCGAACTTCTCCATCTACGACGCGGACGACTCGCGGCGACTGCTGACGATGATCGCCAAGGATCTCAACATCGACACCAAGCGCTACTCGGCTCGGCTGCTCGCCACCCACATCTCGAATCTCAAGAACGAGCTCGTCGACCCCGAGCAGGCGAGCGCCGACGCCGACAAGGATCCGGCGGAACTGCCTCGGCTGATCGCCAAGGTGTACGGGCACTACCAGCAGCGGTTGCGTTCGGCGAACGCGCTGGACTTCGACGACCTGATCGGCGAGACGGTCGCGATGCTGCAGGCGTTCCCCCAGGTGGCGGAGTACTACCGTCGACGGTTCCGCCACGTGCTGGTCGACGAGTACCAGGATACGAACCACGCCCAGTACATGCTGGTGCGCGAGCTGGTCGGCGGAACCGCGGACGGCGAGGACGCGGACCACCGGGTCGCCCCGGCCGAGCTGTGTGTGGTGGGCGACGCGGATCAGTCGATCTACGCGTTCCGCGGCGCCACGATCCGCAACATCGAGGAGTTCGAGCGCGACTACCCGGATGCCCGCACCATCCTGCTGGAGCAGAACTACCGCTCCACCCAGAACATCCTGTCGGCGGCCAACTCGGTGATCTCGAAGAACACCGGCCGGCGTGAGAAGCGGCTGTGGACCGATTCGGGTGTGGGTGAGCTCATCACCGGCTACGTCGCGGACAACGAGCACGACGAGGCGTCGTTCGTGGCGTCCGAGATCGACAAGCTCGTCGATTCCGGCGACGCCAAGTTCGGTGACGTCGCCGTGTTCTACCGCACCAACAACTCGTCCCGTGCCCTCGAAGAGATCTTCATCCGGCTCGGCGTTCCGTACAAGGTCGTCGGCGGAGTGCGGTTCTACGAGCGCAAGGAGGTGCGCGACATCGTCGCATATCTCCGTGTCCTCGCGAACGAGGACGACACCGTCAGCCTGCGCCGGATCATCAACACACCCCGCCGCGGCATCGGCGACCGCGCCGAGGCGTGTGTGGCCGTCCATTCCGAGCAGCGGGGCATCAGCTTCGCGGAGGCACTGCGGGATGGCGGTGAGGGCCGCGTACCGCTGCTGAACACCCGTTCCCAGAAGGCCATCGCGTCGTTCCTCGAGCTCATGGACGGACTGCGGGTGATGCTCCCGCCGGAGACCACTGCGGATGACGTCGTCCCCGACCAGCTCGGCGACATCGGCGACGTCGTCGAGGCGGTCCTGGAGCGGACGGGCTACCGCGCCGAGCTCGCGGCGAGCAGCGACCCTCAGGACGGGGCGCGTCTCGACAACCTCAACGAACTCGTGAGCGTGGCGCGTGAGTTCAGCTCCGACGCGCGGAACGCGGCCGGCCTCGTGGAACCGCCGGAGGACGGCGACGTCGACGCCCGGGACGGTGAACCCGATCCCGGTTCCCTCGCCGCGTTCCTCGAACGGGTGTCCCTGGTCGCGGACTCCGATCAGCTACCCGACAACGACGAGGGCGTCGTCACGCTGATGACCCTGCACACCGCGAAGGGGCTCGAGTTCCCCGTCGTCTTCGTCACCGGGTGGGAAGACGGTCAGTTCCCGCACATGCGGGCTCTCGGCGACCCCACGGAACTGTCGGAGGAGCGCCGGCTCGCATACGTGGGCATCACCCGTGCCCGGCAGCGGCTGTATCTGACGCGGGCCGTCATGCGGTCGGCGTGGGGCCAGCCCATCCAGAACCCGGAGTCGCGGTTCCTGCAGGAGATCCCGTCGGATCTCGTGCACTGGCGTCGTGAGGACCCGGGCACCGGTATCGGTTCGGGGGGTGCGATCGGCGGTGGCCGTGCGCGTGGATCGGGATACGGCGGCCAGGGCTTCGGTGGCGGTTCCGGTTACGGCGGCGGGTCGGCGGGCACGCCGAGCTTCGGCGCCGCCCGCTCCCGCAACAACAACCTGGTGCTCACGGTCGGCGACCGTGTCAGTCACGACAAGTACGGCCTCGGCACGGTCCTCGAGACCAAGGGCGCAGGGCCGACCGCGACGGTCACCATCGACTTCGGCAGCGCGGGCAAGGTCCGGCTGATGCTGATCGGTGGCGTCCCGATGGTCAAGCTGTAGAGACACGAAAGACGACTGCGGCGCATGCAATGCATGCGCCGCAGTCGTGTGTTCAGGTGGTGCCGAGAGGTTTCGGTCAGTCCATCTCGGGGCCGAGGCTGATGCCGCGGGAGGCCAGCCAGGGGAGGGGATCGATCTTGTTCTCGCCGGCGAGGTGAACCTCGAAGTGCAGGTGCGGGCCGGTGGAGAAGCCGCGGTTGCCGACGGTCGCGATCTGGTCGCCCGCCATGACCTTCTGGCCGACGGTGACGGTGGAGGTGTTGATGTGGCCGTAGACGGTGATGGTGCCGTCGGCGTGCTTGAGGCGGACCCACATGCCGAACCCGGAAGCCGGACCCGAGTCGATGACCTCGCCGTCGGCGACGGCCACGATGGGGGTGCCGATGGGGGCGGCGATATCGACGCCTGCGTGCAGGGTGCCCCAGCGGCTTCCGAAGTTGGAGGTGAAGGTTCCCACGGCGGGGAGGACGAACAGGGGGCGGCGGGCAGCGGCTTCGCGGGCGGCGCGCTCTTCGCTGAAACGCTGTCCCTTGGCGAGCAGGTTGCTGAACTGCGACAGGTCGGTCGGGTTCGCGATGTTGAGGACCTGCGGGGCGTTCGAATCGGACGCGGCGGTGTCGGCGACCGTGGAGAACTGGGCGGCCTGTGGCTCGGCGGTGGTTCCGATGGTGCTCGACTCGTCACTGGCGAGGGCGACCTCGGAGTGGTCGGAGGAGCTGGACGATCCGCTGGTGACGGCAGCCTGGCCTGCGGCGACTACGGCGCCCGCTGCGACGGCGAGGACTGCGGCGCGACCTTTGAGAGCTGAGGGAGGAGTCGGGATGCGGTGGGCTCCGCGGCGGGAGTGGGAGGGTGCACCCTCGAAGGACTCGGAACCGCTGCGGGGGGTGAAGCCGGGAATCTCGGACTCGGTGTCGATGGTCTCGAAGCCGTTGCCGGCGTCGACGCTGTCGGGGGTGGAGCGTGTGGACTGCGAATTGCGGAAGAGCATGCGTGAAATCTCAGAACTATCGGTCTCGGGATAACGCTCGACCGACCTCGAGGGGTACGTGGGCGCGACTTCGTCGTTGTGACCCCGCAACTCGTCATCGTGGTGACTCACAAAACGGCTGGCCGTGAACTGGCTGCGATGGTGCATACGCCCGTCCCCCTCCTGCTCGTGACCTGCCTGTGACTTAGACCTTGGCGACGGTAACGAAACGGTTGCGATGCGCGCAACCTGTAACGCGGAGGAACGGCTACATGTGACGGGCATCACAAACTGAGCTGGGGAAACGTCGAACCCACTTTTCGTCTCGGTTCAATCTCGCCCCTGAATACGCGTGTCACAACGTGGGGGAGGCAGTGGGTTAGCGCTAGCGTCGGCCTGTGGCGTCATCAACTCGATCTCCGGACGGGCGTAGGGCCGAGCCCGAACGTATTCCCTCGTCCGGCGGCACCGGTCTGACGGCCGTCGAGGAGCCCGATCCCGCCCGTGCGCGCCGGGGGTGCGTGCTCGCGGTCGTCCTGGGTCTCGTCGGGGGAGTGGGAGTGGCCTCGGCGCCCGTCCTGCACGCCGTCCGTTCGGCCGACGGGGTGGCCGCGCCGTCCGCGATCGGCGCAGCCGCACTGTGGGCTGCCGTCTTCGCCCTCGCCCCATCCGTTCTCGCCGTCCTCGCGCTTCTCGCCCGGCGCACCGCGGTGGCGGGTGCGCTGCTGGCCGGTGCCGGTGCGATGTCCCTCGGCGCCGCCGTGCTCGACACGCAGCTGTGGACGGACGCCATCGACGCCAATCGACTCGAATTGTTCCGGCCCGAGACGGCGGCCGAGCTCGCCGCCGGGTCCGGCGCGTACGCCGCCCTCGGCGGACACCTGCTGATCGCCTTCGCCGGCCTCCTCGGCATGGTCGCGGTCCACCGGGAATCGCTGATGGACGGTTACGGCGACGCCCGCAGCTCCGAACAGGTCGGACGGGCGACCGGCGCCCGTGTCGGATTCCTGCCGTCCGCGGTCGCGGTGGTCGCCGCCGTCGTGCTCGTCGGCGCGCTGTTCGCTCCTGCCTTCGTGTCCGAGGATCCGGTCATCCTCGTCCCGACGGTCGTGGAGTCGGACCTCGCCGCGTCCGCAGGCGCCGGGCTGCTGGCGGCGGCCGTTCTGATCGTGGTCGCCTCCGCACTGGCGTCCATCTCGCCGCCCGCCGCGTCCGGTGCGCTCGTCGGGGCCGGTCTGGCCGCGCTCGGCGTGGTCGGGACGCGCCTGGTGGCCGGACTCGCCGCGGGCGAACGGATCCAGCCCGGGCCCGGCGCGGTGTGGGGGACCGTCGGCGCCGGTGTCCTCGTACTCGTCGGTGTCTGCATCCCGATGGTCGACCGAGCTCGCGACAGCAGGATCGTGAAGACGCTCGCCACCCCCTCGTCGTTCGCGCCGGCTCAGGGCGGCCCGGCGAAGAAGGGGGCCGTCGCCCCGTCCGCGAAGGGCGTCGCCAAGGCGGCGCTGCGAGCCGAGGCCGCCGCGGCCCGCGCTCGAATCGCCCGCTGGCACGTCGCCGCCGGGACCACCGGAATCGTCACCGCCGTGCTCGCCGCCGCCGGTGCCC
>NZ_JBFUGT010000064.1:0-32472 GCF_056402775.1 Rhodococcus sp. P3_B8 | reverse complement strand
GCAGCAACCAGTCCGGAAAGTACGAGCCCTGACGCAGCTTGGGGATCGCGATGTCGAGGGTTCCGGCGCGGGTGTCGAAGTCCCGATAACGGTAGCCGTTCCGGGAGTTGGTGCGGTTCTCCGAGCGTTCACCGAAACCGGCGCCGCACAGGCTGTCGGCCTCGGCGCCCATCAGCGCGTCGATGAACGTGGACAGCAGGCTGCGCAGCAGGTCGGGGCTGGCGTCGGTGAGGAGGTCGGTCAGGAACTGGTGCAGGTCGATATCGTGGGCACTGGTCATCGCGTGGTCCTTCATCGAGTGACTTTGGTCGGTCTCTCGAAGAGTCACGCGATGGCCGCCTTCATAGGGCTACGACACGCCGGTCAGATCCGAATCCGGTCCGTACACCACTCTGCTGGACGCAACCGTGGGGTGTCCTGGCGGAATCACACCGCTAGAGTACGAATCGGCACAAGCCCGCTGCGGATCACGCATGCTTCTGCAGGGCCGGGAGAATCTTCGATCGTTGATGATCGTCAACGATCTTCTGGGTGCCTGCCGCGATGGATGATTTCCGCCGCCGGCCATCCGCGGTGACTTGTCATTCGGACTCAGCAGCCGGTTCCGGCGTTGCCGTTCCTCATCGTTCGGACCGGACGCTTCGACTCCATCACCGCACGGGTCGGCCCGTCATCGCGGGTCTCGGTACCGTGGCTGCACTCAGTGCCGCGCCCCTCACGCACCAGGGCACCGTCTTGCCGCCACGCCCCCGGGCAGCGCCGCGAGCGCGCAAATCCCCGCAGGCAGGGGCCGACTCACGCCAGCAGCCAGAAGCGGATTCCTCCCTGGCCTCGTCGGCGTTGCCTGCGAAGCGACAAGCTCGTTCGCCGCCCGGGAATGTCGACCATCTAACGAACCATCCGGTGGATTGGTATCCCGGTCGTGTCTGTGGGCTCCGAGTGGTCATCAGGAGTTGCACGGAGGAAGCTCCGGGGTTACTTGACTGCCGCATCTCCTTCGCGCCAACGGCATTCATCGAGAGGTGCTGCCAGGGATGTTTCGGGCAAGGTATCCGGTCGCCCCCGCGCCGTCGAGTAGACCGGGAAGGAGAGTCGAGGTTCGTGCCGCCCCTGTCGGTCTGCCGTCGCGCGAGAGCATGGCACGGGTGACGAACTGTACCGACTCGGAACTGAAAGGTTGCAGATCAACGCGCCCCGGGCAGCTGTGGGTGTTTGTCTCTACGTCGCGCGGACGAAGGTTGTGCCTCGTTTCTGAACCTCACGGGCGGCGAGCCGTCCCGTCTCGGGAACCGCCGACAAGGAGAGAGGAACTAGCCCCATCCCCCCTTCCCGGACCCGAGGCTTTGCGGACGGGCCAACCGCGCCTGGGGCGGGGACCAGGACTGACGGACGGACTTCGGTCCCGCCGCTCCTCCGCATACGCACGGTCGACAGCAAGCCCAGGGTGCCGCGGAGTATTGCACTGTCGCTCGAGGAAACCGATCCGGTCCGTCACCGAATTCTGCGGAGTGCGCCGAACATTTCCATCAGCACATGGCTGAGGTTTATCACCACGAGTCCGGCACCGGCATCGAATGCCTCCTGTGCACGCTTCTCGCTCGATACGATCTCGAGCCACACACGACCACCGGCGGTGACCGCGGCCTGCACTGTGTCCAGCGTCCCGACCACCTTCGGGTCGGACGGTCCGGCGACACCAAGCGACACGGCGAGATCGGCGGGGCCACCCATGACCCCGTCGACACCGGGTACCGACACGATGTCGTCGACGTTGCGGCATCCGGTCTCCGATTCGACCATCACGATCACGACCGTCTCTTCCGCGTCGGCCGTCAGATGGTCTGCAGCGGAGACGCTTCCGAATCGCCCGGCCCGACCGTAGGTGGCGAAGCCGCGGTCCCCCACGGGTGCATAGCGGGCAGTACGAACGACGTCTGCCGCCTGCTCCGCATCGTCCACGTGAGGAACCACGATCCCGGTTGCCCCGTGATCGAGCACCCGCTGGATCAGGGCCGGCTCGTTCTGTCCGACGCGTACGAGCACATCCATCCCGTGCAGTTGCGCGGCTGTGATGTGCTGACGCAGGGGAATCAGGTCTGCGGGCCCGTGTTCGCAATCGATGAGCACGTAGTCGATTTTCGACACACCCGCCATCTCGACGAGTTCCTCGGCGGGCATCCGGACCAGCACACCCAGCAGTTGCTCCCCGGCCGCGAGGCGCTCCTTCATCCGGCCGATCATCGCGCCACCATCCCAGCCGACAGATCGATGTCCGCGGCACACAGTCCGGGCATTGCCAGCATCGCGAGCACCGAACTCGCCACCTCCTGCTCCGTGACCATGCGCCCCAGCGCCGCGCGCGACACGAAAGCCTGCTCCGCCTGTTCGTAGCTGGTGCCGGTGCGCTCGGCCTCGAGCCGGAAGTTGCGGTGCATGCGGGCACTGTCCACCGGACCCGGGGACAGCGAGTTCACGCTCACACCGAGCGGTCCCACCTCCGCGGCCAGGGTGGTGGTCAGTCCGATGACAGCCATCTTCGACGCACAGTACGGAGTCCTGCGGGCCAGCGGCCGCTTGCCCGACACCGACGCGAGGTTGATGACGTCTCCCCGCCCGGCGGCAACCATGCCGGGAACGAATGCCCGGCACATCAGGTAGACACCGCGGACGTTGACGGCGAACACCTCATCCCACTCGTCCGGTTCGATGTCGGTCAGCGCTGCCACCGGACCCGGGATTCCGGCGTTGTTGACCAGGATGGAGATGTCCTCGTCGGCGAGCTCGGTCGCCAGCCCTGCCACCGACAGGGGCGTTGCCACGTCGGCGACGGCGACTCGGACCGCACTACCGTGCTTCGCCGCGACCGCGGTCAGCTTCTGTTCGTTCCGGCCGACGACGATCACGCGTGCGCCGGCCTCCACCAGCGCCCCGGCGATGGCGGCACCGAGCCCGCTGCCACCGCCGGTCACGAGCGCGGTGCGGCCGTCCACGTACGGGTTCACGCCGGTGCGCCTGCGGACATCTGGTCGCTCCATTCCAGCGGTGCGCCGGCGTATTTTGCGGCCCGGACGTCACCGGAGCGTGCGTGGCCCTCGAAGAGTTCGACGCGCGCAGCCCGGCCGCAGACCTCGCCGAGCTTCGCACTCGACGACCGGTCGGTGACCTCGGAGTAGGTCACCGTCTTGAGGTACTTGCCGACCCATAGCCCGCCGGTGTAGCGGGCGGAGCCGCGCGTCGGCAGTACGTGGTTGGTGCCGATGACTTTGTCGCCGTATGAAACACAGGTGCCTTCGCCGAGGAACAGGCCGCCGTAGTTGGTCATCTTTGCCAACGCCTCGCGCGGGTTCGCGGTGAGGACCTCCACGTGCTCGCTGGCATAGGTATCGGCCCGCGTGTAGGCCTCGTCGAGCGAATCCACAACGATGACCTCACCGTGATCACGCCAGGCCGGTTCGGCGAAGTCCTTGGTGGGCATGTCGGGAAGGATCTTGTCGATGTGTTCGAGGACCGTGCGCCCGAGTTCGGCGGAGGTCGTGATCAGCACGGCCGGCGAGTCGGGTCCGTGCTCGGCTTGGGACAGCAGGTCGACCGCGACGACGAAGGGATCTGCTTCGGCGTCCGCGATCACCAGGATCTCGGTGGGGCCGGCGAACAGGTCGATACCGACCTCGCCGAACAATTGCCGCTTGGCCTCGGCGACGTAGGCATTGCCCGGGCCGGCCAGCAGATCCACGCGGCCGACGGTCTCCGTGCCGCAGGCAAGCGCGCCGATGGCCTGGACGCCGCCGAGCAGGTAGATCTCGTCCGCTCCGGCCAGGTGCATCGCCGCGACGGTGGCAGCGGGGATCTCACCCCGGATCGGCGGTGTGCAGGCGGCGACGGACGGAACACCCGCCACCTTGGCTGTCACGATGGTCATGTGCGCGGACGCCGTGAGCGGGTATCGCCCGCCGGGAACGTACGCGCCGACGCGGTTGATCGGAATGTGCCTCTGTCCGAGGTGAACTCCGGGGAGCGTCTCGACCTCGAAGTCGGTGAGCGAATCGCGCTGATGCTGCGCGAACGTACGGACCTGCCGTTGGACGAACTCGATGTCCTCGATCACCTGCGCGGGCACTCCGGCGATGATCTCCTCGATCTTCGACTGCGAGAGCAGGAAGGATTCCGGGCTCCACTTGTCGAAGGTCTGCGACCACTTGCGGACCGCCGCATCGCCGCCTCGGCGGATGTCGTCGAGGATCGAGGTGACCTTCTCGCCGACTTCCGTGCGATCGCGTCGGACCGACTCGGCGGCAACCGGCTTTTTCAGAACTTCTGACATGTCAACTCCTGTGTGGTGGTGGCGGGAAGCCAGTCGTGGATAAGTGCGGCGATGTCGTTGGGACGTTCCCAGGTGCTGAGGTGGCCGGCACCGGGAAGTGAAGCAAAACAGGAATATTCGACCGATGCCGCGATGCTGTGGTGATAGGTGGGAGGGCACAGTCGGTCCGCGTCTGCGGAGATGACCAGTGTCGGGCACCGCGCCTGTGTCAGGGCGGCGAACGCGCTGCGGCGGGTGTGCTGGGCGGCGAGCTGCGCCACGAACACCTCGGGTCCCACCCGGTCCGCCATGGCGAGGAACCGCTGCTGTAGCTGGGTGGGCGGTGTCGCGGTGGCGAACATGTGCGGAAGTATCGAGGTGGCGACCACCCCGGCGAAGTCGCCGGCCTGGGTGCGTCGCGCCAAGTCCGTCCACTGCTGCTTCTGCGTCTTCGTGGGCGCCGCGGCGTTGGTGGAAAGTGCGCAGAATCCGGCTACTTTGTCGGGGGCGAGCCGGAGCACTTCGAAGCCGACGATCGCGCCCAGGCTCAGTCCGGCCAAGACGAACTTGCCGGGCACGCACGAGAGCACCTGTTCGGCCATGCCGCGGATGGTCGGTGCGTCGATCACGGCGTCGACCGTCGGTGCGGCCAGGCGCGTTCGGACGTCGGACCACAGGTCGGCGTCGCAAAGCATTCCCGGTACGAGGACCACCGGTGGCTGGCCCATCACGTTACGATCCGATCCGCCGGGGAACCAGTGTGTACGGGGCGAGGTAGCCGTTGTGGTCGATCGCGTCGCCGGCGTCCGCGGCTGCCTTGACGACCTCGTCGTCCCAGTCGAGCCGGACGCGTCCGTCGCCGCTGTTGACGACCAGCAGTAGTCCGGTTTCGGAGCCGACGTTGCGGATCGAGCGGTATGCGCCTCGGGGAATGGACACCATGTCCCACGGTCCGACCGTGACGGTGCGCGCCTCGGCACCGCGGTTGACCGTGATCTCCCATTCGCCGTCCTTGACCATCAGCACCTGACTCTCGTCGTGCCGGTGCAGTGAGACGCCCTGCTCCGGTTCGGCGCGCAGCCAGGCGATGTTGTGTCCGTGCGGGTTGTAGATTCGCGGCTCCTGATCGAGGTCCTCGCTCATGCCGAAGCCGATGACCAGACCGAGTTCGGCACCACCGCCCGGTACGTGCGCGTCCAACAGTGCCGTCGATGACCAGCGGATGTTGTCCTGGGTGGCGACGCGTTTGGCCATCTGTTCCGCTGTAAAGGTCCGCAGCCGGGCAATCTCGTCCGCCGGAATCGGCTCGATCAGTTCCACTCCGTCGGGGAGTGTGTCGCCGGCGACGGTGTCGATCAGCTGGTTGTCAGTGGTGAGGTGGAGTCCGTGCCCGCTCGCCTCGTCGAGCACCGTCGGACCCCAGATGATGCCGCCTGTGTCATCCATCCCGAGGGCGGTGAACAACCAGCCGTCATCAGGTCCGATATTGGTGAAGCCGCGAAAGATCCAGGTCGGTATCGAGACAATGTCGCCTTCACGGATGACCAGTTCGCCCTCCTGCCCGTCGGCCCCCCAGCGCAGGAGATACTCGCCGCGGAAGCAGAGGAAGACCTCGGCAGTGAAGTGCAGGTGCAGGTTGTTGGTGACACCGTTCGGCATGGCCGCGGCGCCGATCTGGAATCCGTGCGGCTCGCGAAGGTTCACCACCTGACTCGAGCTCTGTGTGACGCCCCGGCCGATCATCGAGTAGTTCTGCTTCTTGTCCGAGCCGGGCGTGCGGCAGTCGATGAACGCCTGGTTGCAGGACACGAAGTCGGATCGGCGGATGGTGCGGCGGGCGAGTTCTTCGGCGGTAACGGTGACGTCAGATGACATCGTGCCTCCCAAATCGACGGGTGGGTCGAAGCGCTGTGTGGATTCGTCGGGCCGCCGTCTAGAATCAACAGGCCCGGAAGATTTATACGTATGTATCGTGGCAGAGGGGTGGCCCTCTGTCAACGACACACCGCGGACGGTGACCGCCCGGTCCACGTTTCCGGGCGGTTGAACACCGCTTTCTCGAAGCCGCGGCACCGGCCGAAGGCGAGCCCAGCGCGTTTTCGCCGCGCGCCATCTATGATCCGTATACATCGGATAGCCCACCGCTCGCGAAGGCGCGGCGGTCAACACTGATCAGGAGCGAGATGGCCATCACCAGTCGTGACGTCGCCCGGCTGGCCGGAGTGTCGCAGCCGACGGTCTCCCGGGCCTTGCGCGGAGATCCGCGCGTGGCCGCGGAGACCCGTGTCCGAATCGAGAACGCTGTCGCGGCGCTGGGCTACGTGCCCAGCGAGGCGGGGCGAAGCCTCGTCACCCGGACGACGCGGCGGATCGGCATCGTCGTGAGCGATCTGACCAACCCGTTCTATCCCCACCTCATCGGCCCCTTGCACGACGCTCTCGAGCAGCACGGCTACCGGATGATGGTGTTCGCCGAGCGATCCGACAGCCAGGTGTCCATCGAGCAGCTCGTCGACGGCTCCGTGGACGGGGTGGTGCTGCTGACCAGCAGTGTCGGCTCCCCACTCCCGCATGAGCTGCACCGTCGTCGGCTTCCTTTCGTTTTCCTCAACCGTGAGAGCGGACTCGGACTGGGCGACGCCGCGGTGGTGGACAACGAACTAGGCGGTCGACTTGCCGCGACCCGACTCGCCGAACTGGGGCATCGGCGCATCGCCGGTATCTTCGGACCCCAGACCACGAGCACCGGGCGGGACCGCGAGATGGGTTTCCGCCTCGCGCTCGCCGACTCCGGGATCGGCCTGCCACCGGAGCTCACTCGACGTGGTCCGTTCGAGTTCGACACGGGATACCGGGCCATGCAAGAACTTCTCGCGCTGCCGACGCATCCGACGGCAGTATTCTGCGGCAATGACGTCGTCGCGATCGGCGCGATGAACGCCGCACTCGCCCAAGACGTCGAGATCCCCGCAGATCTGAGCGTGATCGGCTTCGACGACATCCCGATGGCCGCGTGGGAGACCTTTCGGCTCACGAGCATCGGCCACAACCTCGAAAAGATGTCCGCCGCAGCCGCGGGGCTTCTGGTCGAGCGACTCGCCGCACCCGATGCCGGCACGCCGCCGCGCCGGATCGTCCTCGAACCCCATCTCGTCGAGCGTGCGACGCTGGCACCGCCGCACGCCTGAACCTTCCCTCACATACGTACTTCGACATCTCCCTCTTCGTCGGCGACCACGACAGCGCCTACGAGGGGGCATGTCGCCGACCCCAGATATAACTGCAGGTAGAACCGCCGCAGGTACCCCGTTCCGACCGGGCATTTCCGTGTCAGGGTCGCAGATCCACTCTTGCGTAACCGCGATACATACGCATACACTCGGGTTTCCCCCTTGTGAGCCGCGTTACACCGCCGGCGACACTTGCCCCAGCATCCCTCCCTTGAAGGAGTTCCGAGTGACCACCCGATGCACCCCGGCCCACTCCGAATGCGTGGACCCCCACCGATCATGGCCGTCCGGAAGTCGAGCACCGCGGTGAGTACGACAACGGCCGCCCGCGCCGGCGCGGCCGCCCGCCGACAGCCCTCCGCATGGCGGCGGGTGGGCATCCCGTACGCACACCTGACGCCCGCGCTGATCGCCATCGCACTCACTACTATCTATCCCCTCGGGGTTGCCCTGTCGAACAGTTTCCGGCATTGGCGGGTCAACGAGACCCGCACACCGCAGGAGTTCGTCGGTTTCCAGCAGTACGCAAAAGCGTTCGCCGACACCAACTTTTACAATGCGGTGTGGGTCACCCTGATCTTCACCGTCATCTCGGTCGTCCTGTCGGTGGGGCTCGGACTCGCGATGGCGCTGGTCCTGAACCGGGTGAACTGGCTCTCCGGTCTCACCAAGGCACTGCTGATACTTCCGTTCGCCGTTGCCCCTGCACTGAAGGGGTATTCGTGGCGATTTATGTTCAGCCCCGACTACGGCGTCTACGACAAGATGCTCAAGACGTTGCTGCCGTTCACCGACTCGATCAACTGGCTCGGTGAACCGTTCTGGGCGTTGATGGTGATCGTTCTCAGCGAGGTCTGGGGATGGGCCCCGCTCATCGCGTTGATGTTCCTCGGTGGCTTGGGATCGATCTCTCCCGAAATTCGCGACGCCGCCCGTGTCGACGGAACCAACGCCTGGCAGGAGTTCTGGAAGATCAGCTTCCCGTTGTTACGGCCACTGATCCTCATCGTCGTGTTCCTCAAGGCCGTCTTCTCGGTCAAGATCTTCGACCAGGTCGTCACCATCACGTCGGGCGGTCCGGGTCGCGCGACGGAATCCCTGAACTTCTTTGTGTATTCACAAGGATTCACCTTCCTGGACATCGGCTACGCCTCCGCGGTGTCCTGGATCCTCGTCGTGATCCTCGGGGCCCTCGCCGCCGGGTACCTCTGGCTCATGGGAAGGCAGGAGTCGAAATGACCGACACACTCGACCGCGAAGGCGCGCGGACACGCCCCGCCGTGCCCAAGCGGCGCAGGCCCCGAAAGACCGGCAAGCAGACCGCGCTCGGGGTCGCCCGGCTACTCGCCACGCTCGTCATCCTGTTCTTCGTGCTGTTCCCGATCCTGTGGTTGGCGCTGACCGCGTTCAAGCCGGAGAGGGAGGTATTCACCACCTCGATCCTCTTCCGCCCCTCACTGGACAATTTTCGCGGAATCATCGGTGGTGCCAACGATCTGGTGCACCCGATGTTCAACAGCATCATCATCGCGGTGATCACCACCGTCATCTCGGTACCGCTGGCCCTGCTGGCCGCCTATGCGTTTTCCCGGTACCGGTTTCCCGGTGCGAAGTCCGTTCTTCTGGGAATCGTGGCCACCCAATTCATTCCGGGTGTCGCGATCGCCCTCCCCTTCCTCACGATGTTCCGCGATCTCGGCCTGCTGGACACCCACCTCGCCCTGATCGTCACCAATCTCGCGATCGTCGTTCCCTACAACACCTGGTTGCTCAAGGGGTTCGTCGACGGACTGCCCATCGAGGTCGAGGAGGCCGCAAGACTGGACGGATGTGGGCAGCTGATGCTGCTGTGGCGCGTCATCACCCCGCTCGCCGCCCCTGGGATCTTCGTCTCGGTGGTTTTCGCCTTCCTCCTGTCCTGGAACGAATTCCTCTTCCCGACCTTCCTTGCCAGGGCCAACGCCATCACCCTGCCCGTCTCTCTGATGACGCTCGATCAACCCGACGGCGTCGAGTGGGGTCAGATGGCGGCGGCCGGTCTGCTCGTGATGGTTCCGATGATCATCCTCGCCACCCTTGTCCGCAAGCACTTCGCACAGGGCATGACACTAGGAGCGGTCAAATGACCCGAAAGACTCCTCGCCTCCGGAGCCTCGTTCCGGCCGCAATCGCCCTCGTACTCGCACTACTCGCGTCTGCCTGCGGATCCGGTCCCATCACCAAGGACTTCGCATCCCAGGTCAAATCCGGGCCGGTCGACGAACTCGGTCTCCTCGAAGGCAAACCCTACGAGGGAACCCACATCCGCTTCCTCACCTGCTGCACCGCGGTGCCGCAGTTCGCCGCATTGAACGAGCGGACGAAGCAATTTACCGAACGCACCGGCATCACCGTCGAATGGTCCAACATCCCCTACGCCGCGTTCCTGCAGAAGATCGTCGCCGAAAGTGCTATCGGCGGCGGCACCTACGACGTTCTGATTTGGCCCGACGCTTGGGGGCCCTCGCTGAAGATCGGCGTCCAGCCCCTCGATGAGGTCATGAAGAAGGACGGCATCACCCTCGACGACTACTCCGGACCCTTCCGCGAAGCGGCCAGCGCGGGCGACCCGACGGCCACCTACGGTCTGCCCTTTCGCGGATTCTCCTACAACCTCTTCTACCGCAAGGACATCTACGCCCAACTCGGCCTGGAACCGCCCACCACCTGGGACGAGTACTACCAGCAGTTGGAGCTGATCAAGAACCGCACCGACAAGAATCCGCTCGCCGGCCAGTTCAGCCGCAACAACGGCCAAGATCTCTATACCTGGCTGACGATGCTGTGGAGCAACGGAGCCGAACTGTTCGACGACAGCGGAGCCCCCGCGTTCACCAGTCCCGCAGCCGTCGCCGCCACGCAGAAGTATCTGGAGACGATGCGCCAGGGATACACACCGCCGGAGTCCACCAACTGGGGTGAGCTCGAGTCCACGACCAGTTTCCTGAAGGGGAACGCCGCGACCGTGCTGACATGGTCTTGGCACCTCGAAGACTTCACCAATCCCGGCAAGGCTGCCCCCGAACTCGGCGGCAACGTCGGAGTCGCGTCGCTACCTGGTTTCCCGGGCCAGGACCCGGCGAGCTATGCCTACACCTGGCTCACCGGGGTCCTCAACACCTCCCAGCACCAAGGCGCGGCATGGGAATACGTCAAATGGATCACCCACGCCGATACCGAACGTGAGATCGCCCTCGACAAGACCGATCCGGCGACCACCACCGGTATCACGGTCCACAACTCGAACATGCTCGACCCGCAGGTCAACGCAGCCAACCAAGGGCTTCCCCAGGTTCAGTACAACACTCTGCAATCGGCGCGGGCGATACCGATGAATCTCGACTGGCCACGCATCATGGACATCCTCGCCGTCGCCGTCAACGAAATGGCGAACGGCGCAGACGTCCCCGGCAAGCTCGCCGAGACCGCAGACGAGATTCGGGAGCTCGACCGATGACCACCGACACGAAGAGGTGCACCCCTCGTACCCTCCTCTCGACGCGCGGAATGAGTGGCGAACCCCATCACACGACCAGCACAAGCCGTCTCACCACCGCACAGTTCCCGCCCGCGCTCGGCAGCAACGCCCCGGCGCGCGCCTTCGCAAGCATCGCCGACCACCGTGTGGTCCTCGACACCGCCCGCGGCACCACCCGAAACCGCTCCGTCGACCCACCGCAGACCCCTTCAGGAAGGGCATAACATGGCCACCGTCAGCTACGACAGCGCCACCCGCCGCTACCCCGGCACCGACATCGCCGCGGTCGACCAGCTCGACCTCGAGATCCAAGACGGCGAATTCCTCGTCCTGGTCGGCCCCTCCGGTTCGGGCAAGACCACCGCCCTGCGCATGCTGGCCGGACTAGAGGATATCGACGAGGGAGGAATCTCCATCGGCGGACGCGAGGTGACCGCCGTGGCACCGAAGGACCGCGACATCGCGATGGTGTTCCAGTCCTACGCGCTGTACCCCCACATGTCCGTCGGCGACAACATGGGCTTCGCGCTCAAACTCCGCGGTGAAGACAAAACGGTCGTCAAACAGAAGGTGGCCGAGGCGGCCCGCCTGCTCGACCTGACCCCATTCCTCGATCGCAAGCCCAAGGCATTGTCAGGTGGCCAGCGGCAGCGAGTGGCAATGGGACGCGCGATCGTCCGCGATCCATCGGTATTCCTGATGGACGAGCCGCTGTCCAACCTCGACGCCAAACTCCGTGTCGAGACCCGCGCCAACATCGCGGCTCTGCAGCAACGGCTGGCCACCACCACCGTGTACGTCACCCACGATCAGGTCGAGGCGATGACGATGGGGCACAGGGTGGCGGTACTCAAGGACGGCATCCTGCAACAGGCTGCCACCCCGCGCGAACTCTACGAACGGCCGGCCAACGCCTTCGTCGCGGCCTTCATCGGCTCGCCCGGAATGAACCTGACAACGGTGCCGGTGTCCGCGGTGGGCGTCGAGTTCGGCGAACTCATCGTTCCCGTTCCCCGGTCCGCCGTCTCCGGTCTGGATGACGTCACCTTCGGAATTCGGCCGGAAGCACTGCAATTGGTCGGGCCAGCCGACGACGGATTCGACCTCGCTGTCGAACTGGTCGAAGAACTCGGCGCCGACGCCTACATCTACGGCACCGTTCTGAGCACATCCGGGGCACATCGGGTCAACGTGCGCGTGGACGGCCGCACGCCGCCCCGTCTCGGTCAGACGGTACGGGTCGGTCTCCGAAACGTGGCCGAAACGCACGTTTTTCACCCGGTCACCGGGGCACGACTGCTCGGTTGAGCAACCAACCAACCGCCGACGGCGCCGCCCCAGATCGGCTTTCGTCCGGTGACCCTGCACGATGCGACCGAAACCGCGTCTCGTAGATCCCGACCAGCGCGCGCTCGCAGCGCGCGCTCATCACCATAATCTCGAAGGACACTCACCATGCCCAAGACTGACGACCAGTCGTCCGCCATCGCTGCAACGGCTACCAACGGCAATGCCGCTCCGACGACGGCGAAATCCGGTTCGACTCGCATCATGCCGCCGAACTTCGACATCGCCGTCCGACCCGCCAACGGCGCGGACATGCCCGGTTATCCCACCGGAGACCGTCGACACTCGATGCGCGGCTTCGAAGACCAGTACACCGACATCGTCGACTACATCGTCCGTATCACCCATCGCATCTGGGAGGACCAGGACGTGGGCTACATCTACGACACCTACGCCCCCGGATGCCGGGTCTCGAACGACAGCGGATTCGCTTTCGGTGTCGAACACATGGTGGAAGGCACTATCCAATCGATCAACGCCTTCCCCGATCTGCGCGTGTACTCCGACGACGTGATCTGGGCCGGCGACGACGAGCAGGGATTCGTCACCTCCCACCGGGCGATCAACATCGGCCACCACACCGGACCGTGGCAATGGGGGCCGGCGACCGGCCGCAAACTCGAAACCTGGGTTATCGCGAACTGTCTCGTGCGCGAGAACGAGATCGTCGAGGAATGGGTTCTCTACAACATGGGCGCCAAGCTCAAACAGCTCGGCATCGACGTCGTAGACGCCGCGCGGGCCTACGGCAACAACGGAGGGACCGCGCCGTTGACTGAACGCGACTACACCGAGGTCGCCCGGCTGGCAGGGGGCCGCAAACCACTGCCCTACCCACAGGCCAGCACCCGCACCGGCTTCGATGTCGAGCACATGGTGCGCGCACTGTTCCACGACGTGTTCAACCGGCGCGACTTCAGCGCCATCAACAAGGCATACTCCCCCACCGTCCTCTTCCACGGCACAACAAACCGGGAAGGACGCGGCCGAAACGACGTCCGCGCCTTCGCCCGCGGGCTGCTCTCGACGTTCCCCGACCTCGGGGTAGCCGTCGACGAGGTGTACTGGATGGGAAACGACCGCGACGGCTACCGAGTCTGTGTGCGGTGGACCGGCACCGGAACGCACCGCGGTTACGGGTTCTACGGGACACCGACAGGACGTCGAGCTCACCTCTGGGGGATTACCCAGTTGTACATCGCCGACGGTCGCATCATCGAAGAGTGGAACCTGTTCAACGAATTCGACGTTCTCGCACAGCTTCTCCGAGACGACGAATCAGCAGAATTTCTCCGCTGACTGCAGCACCCGATCGATAGAGGCTCCAGCGGAGGGCGATGCGCACTCGAGGAGTGCAGGGGCGCGAGCTGGCGCGGTGGCAGATCCTGACTGTAGGTCGCGAAGCCAATGAGCAGAACGGTTTCCCGCTCGGTGTTCTTCTTCGTCACCTTGGTCAAGGTGCTCCGGCCCCAGCTCCCGCCCGTCAATCCGTGTATGCGGTTCTCCCGCACACGGCTTACGGACGTCGTTCACCGCAGGCGTTCGGTCTCTCCGGCCAAGCCTTGACGGGCCTTGGAGCGACGTCAGTCCCGCCGGCGACGCACGTCCCGGAACGGGATCGGCGGATTCTGGCGGTCATCGGGACCCGCCGGATCGAGGCCGCAGACGCTTTCGACGAACTGGTGACTGCGGCCCGAAGTCACGGCGTGTCCGTCTTCACGCTCGCCGAGGCCCTGGTTGCCCTCGCCAGCGGGAACGAGCTGCACGAGCCCACCGCCGCCCGCGCAGCCCGCGCCGAATGGGACGCACTGTTCTGGCCCACGCGACGACGCGAGCGGGGGATGAAACGGTTCGCCTCGCCCGGGCAGGCGCAGCGGTTCCTCTCGGCGTTCGGCGGCATCGCAGGGCACTTTCAGGCGCGGCGACACCTGCTCACCGCTTCCGAATGGCGACGCGAGACGACTTACCGATTCGCCGTGTGGAACACGGTCACCGGTGTCTCTGCCGCAGCCTGAACGATGCGACTCCGACAGGGCCCCGCACCCGGCTCCATACTCGCGGATCCAGCCCTGGGCCGGCCAAGTTGACGATGCCGCCGGCGGTGTCCCCCGATCAACTCGCCGATAACAGGAAAGTGCCAGCAGCAGGCCTGCTCAGAAAGGCTTCGGAAGTGACCTGATATGGAACCAATTTTGTCAAGGGGCAGGGAGAAGCGGCGCCCATGACCGTCGTCGCGGACGCCGCTTCATTTTGACCGAATGACCCGGTTGTGGTGGTGGCGAGCGTGTCGATATCGACGCGCGGTCACTCTGATATACGCGGGTTGGCTACCGCAAGGACGGACTGTTCGGCTGGAGTGGCTCCGCTGGTCTAATAACGAGCGTGATCCCAACGCACAGTTGAGGATTACTCATAGGTCGCTCGCGGGTCACTCCCAGGCGCTGCCGTCACCACCGCGTAGGGCAATCCGGACACTTGTTGGCGCCTCCGAGGGATTCCTCGGTCCCGGGCCTGTCGGATCGTCACCGAGGCGGAGGGTCAGGGTGGAGCCCCCGCAGCGCAGCGAGGAGAACCGACCTTGCCGTCCGACGAGTGACGACCAGGATCTGGCCACCAGAGGAATGCTCTTGGCGCCCCCGCTCACTCGTCGAGGACGGCCAGTGACCAGCACCAGCCGGCGAGTTCCCGAGCGATCGCGGTGTTGGCCACGACCGGCCGCTTGCGCCGCTGCTCGAAGCCGTTCCACCGGGCGTGCAGGCGCCGGTTACCCTGCTGACCGCGGGCACGGGCCGCCGGGCCGGCCTTGTCCCATCGCCGCCGCAGAGCCACCCCGGGACGATACGGCCGACGGTGTTGCCAGGCGGCCTCGATCAGCAGCCGGCGCGCGTGCCCGTTGCCGGTCTTGGTGATCGCTCCCTGCGACCGCGTCGCGCCCGACGACGATTCGGTGGGCACCAGCCCCAGGTAGGCGCCGATCGAGCGGCCGGTCAGGCGCTGCCAGTCGCCGATCTCCACGGCCAACCCGAACGCGGTCAGCGTGGACACCCCGCGCAGGCACCCGAGCCGGGTCACCACCGCAGTGTAGGCACTTGTCGCGGCCATCTCGGCGATCGCCGCATCCAGGCGGTCGCGACGATCCACGGCCGCAGTCATGGTGTCGTAGGCGGTGTCGTACGCGAGCTGCAACCCCGGCACCTCGAATCTCTGCCGACGCAGCCAGGTATCGTGCACCTTCGTCCACGTCTTGCCCTCGTAGTAGACGATTCCCTGCCGCAGAAGCAGTTTCGACACACGATGCCGAGCCGACATCAGGTCGCCGCGCACGTCCTCCCGCGCCCGCACCAGATCCCTCGCGGCCTCCTGCTCGACATCGGGGATCGTCACCGGGATGATCTGGCCCAGATGCAGCAGCCGGGCCAAATGCCGGGCGTCTCGCGCATCGGTTTTGACCCTGTCGCCGGCCGGGCGCTGCAGTTTCGACGGAGCCGCGACCAGACACTCGATCCCCGCGGCCAGCAGGAACCGCGCCAACCCGAACCCGGTCGGGCCGGCCTCGTAGGTCACCGCCGCCCGCCCGGGCAAGCTACGTATCCATCCGAGAATCTCGTGGTGATCCGGCGTCAACCGCCGCTCAAACAGCTCGCCGGTCTCCCCGTCGAGGCCACACGCGACCACCGACCGCGCGTGCACATCCAACCCAACACTCGTACGCTGTGTACTCACTGGGGCCTCCCACATCTGTGGCTCTACCGGCCAGGACCGCTTCCTGTCGGCAACCCACGATCACATGTGCGCGAGGCCCCAGCCATTACCTCCATACCGTCTAAGGCACCGCACCCACCTGGGCTGTTGCAGACTGCTACAGTGGTGTCGAGAGGAAGGTTCCCGACATGGCAAGTACATCTCCGACTCGAATCGACAACGAGCTGTATGCATCGGCGAAACTGGTCGGTGGACGGATGAGTCGCAGCGCCGCGCAACAGATTGCGCACTGGGCGCGGATCGGCCGCGAACTGGAAGCCTCCCACAGCGTTTCCTACCGCGACGTCGCCGACGTCCTGGACGGCCGAYGCGACTACGACGAGCTGACCGACCGGGAACAGGCGGTCGTCCGTGCGGAATGGACCGAGCGAATCACCGAGCGCCGAGAAGGACTGGACCTGGCAGAACAGTTCGCCCACTCCGGCCGTTCCTATGTCGAGCTGGACCAACACGGGAACATCGTTCGGCACGCCGCGCACGACGGCAAGTCGGCCGGCGCTTGAGCCCTGATCCCGTCCTGCACGCCATCGCCGGACCGAACGGTGCCGGGAAGACCACGTTCTACGAGCTCGTGTTCCGCCCTGTCACGCACCTGGACTTCGTCAACGCAGACGTCATCGCCGCCGCACGTTGGCCGAACGAGGAGGCCACCCACGCGTACGAAGCGGCCGCCCTTGCAGCCGAGGAACGAGCACAGCGGATCGCCCAACGCCGATCGTTCGTCACCGAGACCGTGTTCTCCCACGAGTCGAAACTCGACCTGCTCCGCGACGCCCAACAAGCAGGATTCCACGTGACCTTGCACGTGGTCCTGATCCCGGAGGAGTTGGCCGTCGCGCGCGTGGTCGACCGTGTAGCGAACGGAGGCCACCACGTGCCCGAGGAGAAGATCCGGGCGCGGTTTGGGCGGTTGTGGAGTCTACTGCGGGCTGCGATCGCCTCCGCCGATCAAGCCTACGTATACGACAACACCACCACAGCTCACCCGTTTCGCCTTGTCGCAAGCTTCACCAATGGCAATCCGATTGACGACCCGACCTGGCCGTCCTGGACCCCGACGGCTCTGCGCGCGGACAGCTAGCCTCGACCAGTGCCGCATCAGGCAACATCTGCCTCGGTGACGATCCGGCGGAGCGTCTCGTCCGCGGCGTGCCTGTTCCGCCAGATGATGGCGCAGTCGAACCATGCTGCCCTGGTCAAGTCCCGTGAGATGGTGTACGACGTCGTCGTGTGATTCCTCGGCTGGTGGTTATGCGGTCAGAGCCGCCGGTGTCACCTCCTCGGCGGGTTCGGATGGTGTGTGGGTTCCGCGGGAGCGGGCCAGCACGTCGAGACCGAGGTAGCGGCGGGCTTCGATCAACTCGTCGTGCTGTTCGGCGAGGACTGCGCCGACGAGCCGGATGAGGGCGGTGCGGTCGGGGAAGATCCCGACGACATCGGTCCGCCGCCGGATCTCCTTGTGAGTCTCTAACTCGGCATCGACATCCGAGCCGCCCGCAACGCCGCACTGCACGACCTCAGCAAGGAAATCGACGCCGCATCCCTCGCCGCCCTACTCGGCTACACCCCCAACACCATGAACATCCACGCCGCCCGCGCGGCAATCCCAATGGGAAGCTACCCCGCGATCAAGCGCCCGAAACGATGAGCGAGCCCCCGTTCAGGAGATCTCGACAGAAGTTGATAAGGCCCTTATCCAATCGGCCCGTCGACGCACGGCGTCGCCCGAGAAGTGCGCCAAATCGATGGCCTGAGCCTTCCCCGCCACGAGGAGGGAGAAGTGCCCGGAGACGACGAGCGTGCAGTCTTGGTTGATCAATGATCCCTTGCAGGTGACGACCGCGGCCTCACCGCTGGGTCGTGGCCGGATTGCGATGACCTCGGAGACGGCGTGCACGGTGTCACCGAAGAACGTCGGGGCATGGAACCGGACCTCGTCGAGCCCGTAGAAGCACTGCAAGTAGCTCGGATGCAGTTCGACCAGTCCGAGCAGGGTGGACAGCATCAGCGCGCCGTGCGCGATCTGGCGACCGAAGCGGGTCCGCTGCGCGTACTCGGGGTCCAGGTGCAGCGGGTGCCGGTCCCAGGTCAGCTCGGCGAAGTCCTGCACGTACTCGTCGGTGATGGTGCGCGACTCGGTTGTGGTGGTATCACCGACGCGGATGTTCTCGAAGTGAGTGGAAATCAAAGAATGTCCTTAGGGATTTGGCTTTTTGCGGGTCGTTACTGTGTGGAGACTGGGCAATAGGTGCCGTCGTGGTCGATGAACATGTCGATGCTGCCCCGGCTGAGGTCGGCTTCGCGGACGAAGAACACGCTGATCAGAGCCGGATCAGGTTCCGCTGTCCAGAATGAGTTGCGCTAAGGAATTGGTGGGCAAGAGCCGCTTTCGGATGATCAAGTCCGGTGGGATGTCCTGGGCACGCGAATGCCTTCGGCGACCACCGCGCCCATGGTCAATCCGAGATACAGGTACCTGCGCAGCGCTGCGAACTTGTGCGGAATCCCCAGCCCGGCGCCGGCTGCCCCTCGTGTTGTGGGCGGCCGGTGCGGCGGCTCTGTTGGTGGTGTCGGCGAACTGCAGGGGCAGGGCTACAGAGAGGTCGGAAGGACGACCAGGGCCCAGGCGAGGATCGGGGCGACGAGGACGACGTAGCCGGTGTATTTGAATTGTGTGCGTTGGAATTTGTTGCGGTCGGGGACCTGGGCGTTGGCGAGGACCATGACGCCGTTGCTGGACAGTGGGCTCACGTCCACGATCGTTGCTGCGAAGATGACCGCCGCGACGAAGCCGATGAGGCCGATGTCGCCGGCGAGGAGTAGCGGAGCCGCGAGTGGGAGGACGATGCCGATGGTGCCGATGGAGGACCCGACGGCGGAAAGGACGGCGACGGAGTAGCACAGGATCAGGGCYGTGAGCAGCGGCGAACTGAGCGAGGCCGCCGCATTGCCGAGGAAGTCGACGGTGCCGTTCTCGTTCAGCACGCTCATGTAGGTGAGCATTCCGGAGACCAGGAGGACCGCTGACCACTGCACGTTGTTGACAGCCGTTTTCAACTTGTTCGGTGCCAGGCAGAGCAGGATCGCCGAGATGACCATGGAGCAGACGCCGATGTCGAGTTGGAAGGCTGCACCGCCGACGAGGAGAGCGAGAATGCCGACGATGGTGGCGATCCGCATCGGGGTGAATCCAGTGGCTTCGAGTTCCTCGATCCTGCCGGGCGTGACCTTCGGTTGAGCGGATCCGGTGGTCGTGGCCGTTGTAGCTGTCCCCGGGCGGGTTGCGGTGGCGTTGCGGCCGGTCGGCGCTCCCGTGGTGACGAGTTGACCGCCCCGTGGCGGTGTTTCGGCCGTTTCGGCGGTGTCGGTGATGCTGTCGATGTCGATGTCGATGTCCTGTTCACCCGAATGCATCAGGTCGCGTCCGCGCACCAGGAAGATGGCGACGGCGAACAGGAAGTTCAGCCCGAGGGGGACTGCGTACAACACGAACGGGTTGTTGGGCAGGCCGGCGGATTGCAGCCAACCGTTGGTGAACGCGCCGTAGACGGTGACCGGGGAGAAGGCGGCGCCGAGCACGCCGTGGCTGATCATCATGCCCATCAGCAGCGGATCGATCTTGTAGCGCTTGGCGATCGGCATGGCGATGGGCGCGAGCATGCCGACGGCAAGCGTGGATCCCATGGTCATCAGGCCTGCGCCGAGGAAGAACATCAGCCACACAATGGCCCAGCGCTTGCCGCGGACGAGCCTGAGTGCTCCGCCGATCATCAAGTCCGCGGTGCCGTTGAGCTGTGCGATCCCGAACAGCAGGGTGATTCCGATGATGGCGATGACGATGTTGCCGGGGAAGAAGTCGAAGATGTCTTCGAGCGCGATTCCGGAGACCCAACCTCCGATCACGAAGGCGGCGGCGAATGCCAGGACCCCCATGTTGATCGGGGTCATGGTGGCGATCGCGAACAGCGCTACCAACGCCGCGATCGAGAGGAAATAGAGCATGGAGGTAACCCTTTCGGTGGTTGCTCGGTTTTCCGAGCACGCCTTCCGGTGACGAGCCGGGGCGGTGAGCCGACTGCGGGCGGCGTCGCGGTCGGGCCGGGCCCGTCGGGCGACGGCCCGCACCCGCCTATTGAAGGGTGATGGCTGTCACAGAAGCAACCCGCTTGGCGAAAATGCATCCAGATGCTCACCGTGGATCTTCGCCGCCGCGCGAAATGAAGCCAATGGCTCAGAATTAACTGCCTCTGGTGGTTCGATGCTCACCGGTCATGCGCTACCATGGCCAAAGGTCCGGATCAGCGCTCCTGGCGAAGCTTCTCCACGATGGGGATGGTTCGCGGCCAGATCCGCCGGCTCAACACGATCTCCGAGCGCGTCCGTAGGACCCCGTCGGTCCTCATGACCGCCTGGAGTACTTCCTCGAAGTGTGAGTTGTCCCGGGCGACGAAGCGGCACAGCAGATCTCCGTCACCGGAGACGGTGTTGGCTTCGATCAATTCCGGTATCGCGGTGAGGCGGTCGAGAGTGCGGTCGATCTCGCTCTGAGCGATGTGGACATGCACGAAGGCCATCACGGTGTACCCGAGGGGGGCGGGGTTGATCTGCGGGCGCCAGCTGACGATGACGCCCGCCTTCTCGAGTTTGGTGATCCGTGCCTGTGCCGTGTTGCGAGCGATGTTGAGCCTGCGGGAGTACTCGCGGACACCGGCACGGGGTTCTTCGACGATCAGCCGAAGGATGTCGAGATCAAGCTTGTCGAAGCCGTCCATTGCTACTCCTGTCGTAAGGGTCCGAAACTAGGCCGAATGCGCAGTCGGCACCGCTCTCGCCCACCTGTGTTGAGCATTTGGCAGCAAATTTCGGAGCTGTGTTTATCTCACGGTACATGTCTGCGTATGTTGTGGGTCACATCGAGTACCGCGGAGATCGGGGATCGATCGAACCCGCATTTCGCCGCCGGCCGAGAGCGGCACGGCTGTCCGGCCGGCGCGCTCTGGAGTAAATGGAAGGGACAGGCACTGAACATGGGCCACACGCTTGCGGAGAAGATCTGGAACAGCCATCTCGTGCGATCCGCCGAGGGTGAGCCGGATCTGATCTACATCGACCTGCACTTGCTGCACGAGGCAAACACCCCGCCCGYGTTCGCCGGACTACGAGCTGCGGGCCGCACGGTGCGCCGCCCCGAGCTGACCCTCGGCACGGTCGACCACAACAACCCGACCGATGACGAGTTGCGTGACCTTTCAAGCGCCACTGCCATCCGGCAGATCGACCATATGCAGAGAAACTGCCACGACTTCGACGTCGAGCTGTACACCCTCGGTGACCCCTTGCGGGGTATCGCACACGTCATCGGCCCCGAACTGGGTTTGACCCAGCCCGGCATGACGGTGGTGTGTTGTGATTCGCACACCAGCACCCACGGCGCCTTCGGAGCCCTCGCATTCGGTATCGGAACCAGCCAGGTCGAACACGTCCTCGCCACGCAGACACTGCCGATGACCCCGATGAAGAACATGCGCGTGGTCGTGGACGGGATGCTGCCCGCCGGTACCACCGCCAAGGATCTGATCCTGGCGATAATCGCGCAGATCGGCACCGCCGGAGGCCAGGGTCACGTCATCGAATACCAGGGTGAGGCGATCCGCGCGCTGTCGATGGAAGGTCGAATGACGGTGTGCAACATGACCATCGAAGCCGGGGCACGCGCAGGACTGATCGCACCCGACGAGGTCACCGTCGAGTATCTGCGGGGACGACCACACGTGCCGTCCGGTGCCGTCTTCGACGAGGAAGTCGACTACTGGCGCACCTTCTACTCCGACGACGACGCCGAGTTCGACAAGGAAGTGCACATCGACGCCTCCGCCGTCGCGCCGCGGGTGTCCTGGGGCACCAACCCTGCACAGTCGGTTCCGCTCGACGGCGTGGTGCCGGCACCCCATTCGTTCCTGGACCCCGTCGCCCGCGCGGCGGCGGAACGCGCGTTGACGTATATGGACCTCGCCCCCGGCACCGCCATGAGGGCGATCGAGATCGACGCCGTGTTCATCGGATCGTGCACCAACGGCCGGATCGAGGACCTGCGGGAAGTCGCGGCGGTGTGGCAGGGACGACGGATCGCTCCCGGCATCGAGGTCCTGGTGGTGCCGGGATCGGAAACGGTGCGCGCCCAGGCCGTCGCCGAAGGACTCGACGAGATCTTCACCGCGGCCGGGGCGTCGCTGCGCTCGTCGGGATGCTCGATGTGCGTGGCACTCAACGACGACCGGCTGCGTCCAGGTCAACGCGCAGCCTCGACGAACAACCGGAACTTCGAGGGCAGGCAGGGCCGCGGTGCGCGAACGCATCTGGTGTCACCGGCGGTGGCGGCCGCCAGCGCTGTTACCGGCCGACTGACCTCTCCCACCGACCTCGAGGAGCGCTGACGATGGACAGTTTCACCGAGCACACCGGAATCGCCGCACCCCTGCGTCGCTCCGACGTCGACACGGACCAGATCTATCCGGTGGGCTTTTTCACTGGGGACTTCGACAACGGGCACGCGGACGCACTGTTCGGCGAATGGCGAGCCGACCAATCCGACTTCGTCCTCAACCAGCCCGAATACCGCGACGCGACGGTCTTGGTCGCGGGAACCGACTTCGGTACCGGGTCCTCGCGCGAATGGGCGGTCTGGGCCCTGCGGGACTACGGCTTCCGTGCCATCATCGCGCCCCGGTTCGGCGACATCTTCCGCGACAACTCGCTCAAGAACGGCCTGCTCACCGTGCAACTCCCCGCCGATGTGGTCGAACAGATCTGGGACAGCATCGAGGCCCGGCCCGGCACGGCCGTCACCGTCGATTTGGTGCAACTGCAGGTCCGTGTCGGCGAGGTGATCTACCCGTTCGAGCTGAACGAGAACGTTCGGTGGCGCCTGCTCAACGGCTACGACGACATCAGCCTGACCTTGGCGCAGGTCGCCGACATCGATATCTACGAAAGTACCCGGCGGCGCACCCTTCCCATCGCCCGCCGCATCACCCTCCAGGAGGCCCGCCGTGCCTGACCTCTCGACCGTCGAAGATCATCACAACCGACTGACCGGGACCGTTCCCGAATCGAAGATCCGCACCACCGAGATCCCGCGGTACGACACCGACTTCGCCGCGAGGCTGCTCGCGATCCCCGACGTGTCCTCCGCCGTCGCGGACGCGCTCGATGAATTCGGTGGCGGCGCCGTGCTCGACTCCACCGCCCTGCAACCGCTGGCGGCGGGAGACACGCTCTGCGGACCGGCAGTGACCCTGCGCTATATCCCCCTGGGGGGCGACGTGAGCAGCGTCCGCGACAGTAAGTCCTGGAACGGCGCCGGGGACCGGGACGTGTACGGGCTCGGCCGCCCCGGCGACGTCGCGGTGATGGACTGCTCGAGCTCACGCGCGGGGGCGGTGATGGGCACATTGTCGGCTCGGTGGGCCCTCAAGGCCGGCATCGCCGGCTGCGTCGTCGACGGCGCGGTCCGTGACAGCGCCTCCATCCTCGACACCGGGTTACCGGTGTGGAGTGCCGCGCGCCGCCCCAACTCCGCTCGCTACCGGTACGAAGTCATCGAGCTCAACGGTCCGGTGTCCTTGTGCGGCTACCTGGTCCAGCCCGGGGACTACATCGTCGCGGACATCGACGGTGTCTGTGTGATCCCGTTCTTCGACGTCCCCGGGGTCGTCGAGTTCTGCGAGAACGCCAGCGCCACCGAAGCCGCCTTCATCGACCGGATCGACGCCGCCTCGTCCCTGGAAGAACTCGTCGCCGGCCTCGGTTCGGGTCACGCCCCGGCGTGACCGGGCGACACATCATCGAAGGAAACCACCTTGTCCTCCACCCTGCACAGCCCCGCCGCCACCTTCTCGCTCGACGACCGCTACGTTCTCGACGAGGGCACGATCTACCTGACCGGCATCCAGGCTCTTGTCCGCACCTTGCGTGACCGGGCGATCCTCGATCGCCGCCGCGGGCACCGCACCGCCTCGTTCGTCTCCGGCTACGAGGGCTCGCCGCTGGCCGGTTACGACCTCGAAATCGGGCGCAAGCGCAAACTCCTCGACGGGTTCGACATCGTGCACCGCCCGGGGGTCAACGAGGAACTGGCAGCCACCTCCGTCCTGGGCACCCAGATGGTGCCCCAGGTCGGACGGATGCGGCCGGACGGAGTCACCGGCTACTGGTACGRAAAATCGCCCGGCCTCGACCGCGCCTCGGACGCCATCCGGCACGCCAACCTCATCGGCACCGACCCCCGAGGCGGCGCCGTCGCCCTGGTCGGTGACGACCCGGGTGGTAAATCGTCGAGCCTGGCCTGCGCCTCCGAAATCGCCATGGCCGATCTGTTGATGCCCACCCTCTACCCGGCCGACCCGCAGGAGGTACTGGACTACGGACTGCACGCACCGTTCCTGTCCCGGTTCACCGGACTCTGGTCGGGGCTCAAGTTCGTTACCGCCGTCGCCGACGGCGCCGGCACCGCGGTGGTGCACCCCGACCGGATCGACCCCAGCTTCGGAGACCTGGGACCGAGCACCTACGTACCCAGCGCGAAGCTCGCCGGCCCCAACCTGCTGACCCTCGAGCGCAGCCAGCTCTACGACCGCCTCCCGCGCGCCCTGGACTACGCGCGCATCAATCACCTCAACCGCATTGCCGCCGCCGGACCCGACGACCGCATCGGCATCGTCACCTCCGGCAAGACCTACCTCGACCTGCGCGAAGCCCTCACCGTACTCGGACTCGACGACACCGACCTGCGCCGCTTCGGCATCCGGATCCTCAAGCTCGGCATGATCTACCCGGTCGACCCGCAGATCGTGCACACCTTCGCCGACGGCCTCGACGAAATCATCGTCGTCGAGGAAAAGCGCGCCTTCATCGAGACCGCGGTCCGCGACATCCTCTACCCACGGGCGAACGCCCCCAGGGTGTTCGGCAAGACCGATCCCCACGGCAAGCCCCTGGTCAATGCCTTCGGCGAACTCGACGCCGATCTGATTGCCGGTGCTCTGGCCCGCCGCCTCGGCGACGAGTACGACATCGAACCGGTCCAGCGCTGGCGCGAGCGGCCCAAGACCTCACGGATCACGCTGCCGCTGCTGACCCGGACACCGTATTTCTGCTCTGGGTGCCCGCACAACTCGTCGACGAAGGTGGCCCCCGACAGCCTCGTCGGCGGCGGCATCGGCTGCCACGCCATGGTGTTGCTGATGGACGACAAACAGGTCGGCGATGTCATCGGCTTGACCCAGATGGGCGGCGAAGGCGCTCAATGGATCGGGATGGCCCCCTTCCTGGAAGAAAACCACCTGGTCCAGAACGTCGGCGACGGCACCTTCATGCACTCGGGCAGTCTGGCGCTGCGCGCCGCCGTCGCCTCCGGTGAGAACATCACCTACAAGCTGCTCTACAACGCCACCGTCGCCATGACCGGCGGCCAGGACCCGGTCGGCGCCATGCCACTCGACCGTCTCACCCGACTTCTCCTGGCCGAGGGCGTCCACAAGATCGTCGTCACCACCGAGGACCGTAACCGGGTCAAAGCCCTGAAGCTGCCCCGCGGGGTCGAGATCAGCGACCGCGACGACATGGTGCAGGTGCAGCAGGACCTCGCCGCCGTCTCCGGTGTCACGGTGCTCATCCACGACCAGGAATGCGCAGCAGAGAAACGCCGTAAACGTAAGCGCGGCACAATCGACACCCCCACCACGCGGGTGATGATCAACGAACGCATCTGTGAAGGATGCGGAGACTGCGGCGAGAAGTCGAACTGCTTGTCCGTGCACCCCGTCGACACCGAGTTCGGCCGCAAGACCGCCATCCACCAATCCTCCTGCAACCTCGACTACTCGTGTCTGAAAGGTGATTGCCCCTCGTTCGTGACGGTCACTCCCGGTCCCGCCGAGCAGCGCACCCCCGTACCTGACATCGCACCCGGCCTGGTTCCGGAGCCGGCACTTGCGCCGGTCGGGTCCGAATTCGGAATGCGGCTTCTCGGTGTCGGCGGCACCGGCGTCGTCACCGTCTCGCAGATCCTCGCTACTGCCGCAGTGCTCGACGGCAAGTTCGTGCGCAGCCTCGACCAGACCGGTCTCGCGCAGAAGGGCGGCGCCGTCATCTCCGACCTCAAGCTCAGCGACCGCGCCWTCGAAACAGGATCGAAGATCGGTCAGGGCCGGTGCGATCTGTACCTGGCCTGCGACTCCCTCGTCGGAACCGACCCGACCAATCTGAAGGTCGCCAACCCCGACAGCACCATCGCAGTCGTCTCCACCACCGAGATCCCCACCGGGCAGATGGTGGTCGACACCACGGTGCACTTCCCCGAGTTGAGCACGATCCGCACCGCCATCGACAGCGCCACCCACCGGTCCGTCTACCTCGACCCGGCCGGCCTGTCGCGGGATCTGTTCGACGACGAGCAGTACACCAACATGCTCCTCGTCGGTGCGGCCTACCAGACCGGTGTCCTCCCGATCTCCGCCGACGCCATCGAGCGGGCGATCACCCTTAACGGTGCCGCAGTCCACACCAACGTGCAGGCCTTTCGCCGTGGCCGCCAGGCCGTTGCCGACCCGGCCGCCCTGACCGCCGCCATCGAGAGCACCCGGCGCGCCGTCTACACCCCGCCGGCGCCGTCACCTCGAGCACTCCAGATTGCGGCCACCGTCGCTGCTGCCGATGACTCCGAGCTGGCGCGACTCGTGTCCCTGCGGACCGCGGACCTGATCGACTACCAGGACGCGTCCTACGCGCAGCAGTACGCCACCTTCGTCGAACACGTGCGCGCGCAGGAGACCACGCTGATCGGCGGATCCACCGCGCTGACCGAAACCGTGGCCCAGCACCTGCACAAATTGATGGCCTACAAGGACGAGTACGAGGTCGCGCGCCTTGCCCTCGACCCCGCCTTCGACGCCGCGGTCACCGATGCCTTCGGCCGCAGCGCGAAACGGTCGGTGCGCCTGCACCCGCCGATGCTGCGCGCGATGGGCATGAAGAACAAGCTCTCCCTCGGCTCCTGGGTCAATCCCGGCTTCAAGACCTTGCACCGGCTGCGGCGAGTCCGCGGCACCAAACTGGACGTCTTCGGCTACCACCACATCCGCAAGATGGAACGCGAACTCATCGTCGAATACCGCCAGATCATCGAGCGGCTCCTCGTCGACCTGACCGCAGCATCACTGCCTGCCGCCGTCGAGATCGCCGCCCTGCCCGACATGATCCGCGGCTACGAGCAGATCAAGGTCGGCAACGTCCACAGCTATCACGACACCCTGACAGGGCAGCTCGCCGAATACCCACACCAGTCCGCCGCCGCCGAGCTCGCCAGCTGAGCCTCACGTGCCGCGACCGCGACGACGGTCCCCGCCGAGCAGGCAGGCGAACACGGCGCAGCTTGTGGGCAGCCGTCTCGGCCGAATCCTGAGTTACGGTGAACACTGACTCGCCGAGGGGGCAAAGTGGTCAAGGACGGTGCTCGCAGATGGCGCGACAGCAGATGGTTCGACGTTGTCGTCATCCTCTCGACCATCGCCGCCGGAACCGTGGTGGCCGGCCTGCTGAACGACCCGGGGCCCAATGAGCACACCACCGACGGCGCGTACACCTACGCTTTCGAACCCGCGCCGTACCCGGCGCGGATACCGGGGTGCGATGTAGTCGAACCGCCCTCGGACCCTAAACGCGTCAACTTCGCCACCGTCGGGCCCGGCGAGTACGACAACCCGAAATATCCATGGTTCTCGGGGGCTAAGGCCGCGGCGATGACACAGGCCACCGTCGATGCACTCCCGGACTCGGTGGAGCTGGTCTTCGCCAGCCCACGCCAGTCCCTACAGTTCGAGCCGATCACCGATGTCGACCCCGCCAACTTCCCACAGGAGGAGGATGCAGACCTGTTCAACGGGTCGACAAACGCCCGCGGCTCGCTGGTCCGAGACGGACACGTCGGAACCTTGACCGTCGATGTCCAGGCCTGGAACCGTCCCGTCCTGCCGTGCGTGACAGGAGCGCTGGATCGACGCGACACCCGCCCGGACGGCACGGTGCTCGACACGCTGGACACCTGGTACGAGATCAACGGCGTCCGCACACTCGAACGCACTGTCGACGCGTACCTTCCCGACGGCACCCGGATCGTGGCCACGGCCAACGACGCCGACAACACCGACCCGAGGGCAGGCAGCCGCCACAGCGGACAGATCCCGTTGACCCTCGACGAGCTGACCGCGATCGCCACCACCCCCTCCCTGGCGGTCACGGCACCCGTCATCCCGGCCGTGCCACTGATGCCGTCCTGCGGGGCCTTCACCGATTGGAACGGCCCGGAGCTGACCCGGGACAAGGTGACCCGGCTCGACCAGGCACTCGAAGCCCGGTGGGCGAGCATGCCCGGCAACAACGACCTCACCCTGGATCGGCCGATCGGATCACTCCGCTTGACCGACGCCGGAAAAGACAACGTCTGCGAGGTGCTCACCGTGACATCGGCCACCGGGGCCGCCGGGCGCCTCGACATCGTCGTCGTCAGCGGTCAACCCGCGTCCTCGCGCCAGGACGAGTACCTGAACGAGATCGACCCGAACCGCATCACGACTGTGTCAAAAGAAGGGTCCACCCTCACCCGCGGGTTCTACCCCGCGCACGGCAGCGCCTACTTCTCGATCACCCGTCCCTCCACCCAACAGATCATCATCAGCACCACCCCCATCAAGGGTTCCACCGTCCCGATCACGTTGGAACAGATCGAATACCTCGCCACCGCAACCGAACTCGACCTGAGCTGATAACCCGTCGGAACGGGATTCGCACACACCGTGGCAGCCAATGCGACCGGCTGACCACGACCGTCGGTTTCGTTCCCTGACGCGTCGGAAGACGGATGCCGGCGGACAAGCCAGCTGGAGAATTGAGCCGGTGAACAGGGCATACGAATCCAACGCCCCGCAATTTCACCGAACTCGAGTTGACTAGCTGGTGGGCGCTCAGCGAGTACGCTAACACTGCAACAGGGGTCGCGACAGGTCCCACATTGGAGGGCACACCATGCGGTGGGTTTCGCTTCCTCGTTCGTCCTTCGCCTGGACTGCGGCGTCCGTGGCCATCCTCGCTGCACCGCTCGGCTCGTCCGCTGCGGCGACCGCGAACCCGCCGCCGGTCCCGGCGACGACAACGATGTTTCAGGCCCCGGTGACGTTCGTTTCTGCTTGTAGCACAGTGGGATTCAGATGCTGGGTACCGTACCTGCTGGCAACCGTGACTCCGTCCGCAACAACCGGTGCACCCGGCATGGTGACTTTGGCGGCAGAGCCCTCGAACACAATCGCGATCACCACGCTCGACTGTATCGACGTATCGGTGAACTGGCGAAACCTGACCACCGGCGCCACCGGCACCACCGTGCTCCGAGCCGAGCGGCCCGTCGACTTCAGTCGCCCCATCGCGCCGGACGAGAGGTGCCGATATACCCCGGCGACAGTGGGCACCGGCAGCGGAACAGTCGTCGCGACCGCCGATGTCAACGCCCACGTCCTGCCGCCCGCGAGCGACCGATGGCCTCAAGTACCGGTCGACCCTGGGTTCGGATCCTTCCCGGTTCCCTAGAGCGAGTCGACATTGTGTGTGGGTCGGTAGCAGCTCACTCCGGACGATCCCCACGTGGTTTCCGGCGCGTAGTACACGGCGAGTTTCCCTGCTACGTACCGCATTCGTACCTGCCGGGCGCCGACGGTATCTACTGGATTCGTAGACGAGGATGAGCCCACAAAACCGCTTCTACCAGGACTGACGACACGTCCCTCCCGACGAGAGTGCCCCGCATCGACATCGATGCGGGGCACTTGGCTCAGAGGGGACAGCGGAGGCTGCCGACGGTTAGCCGCGAGAGAGTCCGGGCTGAATCTGGATCTGCCCCGGGTTGGCCTTGGTCTTGCCGACCGTCCATTCGCCGTCCGCACCGCACACCAGGGCACCATTGCGATCACCGGGCTTGCCGTACGTCACCGTCTCGTTGCCCTGCGAGTCCGTGTTCACGATCGGACACGGCCCACCGGTGGGACCGTTCGGACCGATCGGCTCGGCCTGAGCGACGGACGCCGCCCCGACGGCACCCAGGACCGAAAAGGCAGTGAAGGCGATAGCGGCAACGGTTCGGCGGGCGTTGATCATTCAGTTCTCCTGAGGATGTCGGGGAAGTGCGTCGGTGACAGGTACAACTCTGCCCATTCCAGCGCCCGATCTGAAGCCACCCCAGGGGTTCGTTCGCCCACCCCAGGGAGGGAAACACCCCACCCCAACACGATGTAGAAGCTGACCGGTCGATATTGAATCCGGATATACCGAGCCGGGCATTCACACCCCGCTACCGTGTCCGGGTATGGGGACCGCCTTCCACGGTCCGAGTCCGTGGCCGCACATCACCCGCGCGATCCGTACGCGCGGGCCCCGGCATGCCGCGATCGCCCACCTCGGCCAGGACGCGCCCACCCTGCCGCTGCGCGCCGGGGACGTCCTCGTCGTCAACGCCTCCCGCGCAGCCGTACGGGCGCCCTGACCTCCCCTATTGTGCTCGCGTACTACGCGGACGCCGGGGTTCGGGTGCTGTCTTCGCCGAACCTGCACGCCAATGTCATCGCCACCGACCGGCGGGCAGTCATCGGCTCCGCCAACGCCTCCCACGGCTCCGCCCTCCCGAGCGCCAGGCGGATGGGGTCCGGCCCTGACCCCGAGTGCGGTCGGGTCGAAACGGCGGCATCCGAGGTCGCTGCGTATACACGACATGTTCCGGGCGCGGCCGGCAGATCGAAAGCCGGGCGCCAGGCAGACCCGTCGCTCACAGATGGAATGCGGATTCGGCAGGACGAAGTGGTTACGTCACCTTGACGCTCCCGGTGAAGAAGAACGGGGCCACACTGCCGAAGCAGAAGACGGTCACATTGGACCCCGACGCAAAACCGCCGATTCTTCCGACGCCGGCTTTGAATCCGAAATTCGAGTCAAGTGCAAAGCAATTCCAGCTCTCCCCCGCCGGTACCGCAATGCTGATCTCGCCTGTACCGCCCGCGGTGACAGTAGGTGCCGCCGTTGCGGTGCCGGCCCCCACGAGCATCACGGGGGCGATGACGGCTGAGGCAACAGCTGTGCGCAACGCGATCTTGTTCATCGTGCTCACCTTCGATTCTGAAAAAGTCCCGACTCGGATAGGGAACGGTGACGCCGACCCCACCAGGGAAGCCACGATCGGATCCACCGCCTACTTCGCATATCGCATCAACACCCGAGAAGTTTCACCAATACGACAATCTTCTCGAAGTCGAAACTTGAACAACCGACCAATTCAAATGGACAAGTAATCTATTCCGACGGTTTCTGATTGAACGGGCTCGAGCAAGTACCTAATTTATTTCGCGAGCCACATTCCGACGTGTCGGCTGCCAGCCTCGGCGGCAAGCCGCTGCTCGGTAGTGCAGCACGTCATCGAGTCATCGTGTGCTGCTGCCGAATATAGGCCCGTGGGAAGTCGTGCGTTTCCACGTAGCAGGCGCGTCTGGCCACCACCGGTGAGCCCCCAGCCTGTGGAACGTGTCTGCTGCCCGAGCGACCGGACGCTCTAGGAGGTAGTACCGGACGCCCGACAGCCTGGCGGTTGGGCCGAAACGCGCACCCCGGGAGGCACACTCAACATCAGTCGGGATTGGCCGACGACGGCCCGATACCCTTCGCGGCGGATCCCGGAGGTCCCTGCCCCGAACACTCGACACCAGTCGCGATCGGAGAGCCTACTTGGCAACCACGCTGCCGCCGGGGTCGACGTTTTGGGGAGCGACGCTCCGTTACTGGGAATTCTTTTCGGCGACCGCGGTCGCCGGGTGCACGGCAACCAACCCGAGGCCCGCCCTGCGCTTGCAAAGCTTCGCCAACTCGGCGTACGCGGCCTCACCGAGCAACTCGGTCAGCTCCGGCGCATACGACTGCCACACCGCCTTCGCGCCGACGTGCGCGTCCGGCGAGCCGGAGCAGTACCAGTCCAGATCCGCGCCGCCCTCACCCCACCCGCGCCGGTCGTACTCGCTGATCGTCGTCTTCAGGACCTGCTCGCCGTCGGGTCGCTCCACCCATTCCTGGGTGCGCCGGATCGGCAGCTGCCAGCACACGTCGGGTTTGACCTCGAGCGGCTCGATGCCACGCTCGAGTGCCATCGAGTGCAGCGCGCACCCGATGCCACCCTCGAAGCCGGGACGGTTGAGGAAGATGCATGCACCCTTGTATCGGCGGGTCCGCAG